>NZ_SOGZ01000026.1:0-131621 GCF_004403145.1 Cryobacterium sp. TMT1-62
CTCGTAGACACCGAGCCCCGCAAGTTCGGGGCGGTCAAGAAGGACGTCAGACATATTTACCTCTTCTGCCACCCCGGCAACCCGGATATTAGTCCGGTCATCCCGAGCCGGACTCCGTGAGGAGACCGGCTGAGAACGAGTTGTGAGGACGGCTCAGGTGCGCACCGCTGAGAGATCAAAGACAATCAGGGCCACGCCGTGCTGCGTCGCGGTCATCTGGACCGCGCGCATAAAAAAAACGGGAACACTTCACCCTAGGCTTCAGGGTTTCATCTGGCTACACTTCGGCTCGTTTTGGCGGGTCACCGGCAGGTCGTCGAGGGGTCGTCAGGGAGGCGCGGGCACGCAACGGATGCCGGCGGCAGTCTCCGGGGTTCGCAGAACGGCCGCGGGAGCTTAGAGTGTCTGAATACTCGCGCAGGCGAAACGCTCAAGCGGAGCGGTCCCGACGCGTCCATGCAGCGTGAAGTCCGAGGAGTCTCATGACCGACACCATTGCCCCCATCGCACCGGCCCACGGCGTCGGTCTGACTGACGCTGCCGCGCTGAAGGTGCGCAGCCTGCTCAGCCAGGAGGGTCGCGAAGACCTGAACCTGCGCGTAGCCGTGCAGCCCGGAGGCTGCTCCGGCCTGATCTACCAGCTCTACTTCGACGAGCGCATTCTCGAGGGCGACGTCGTCGTGGACTTCGACGGCGTCGGGGTCGTGCTCGACAAGATGAGTGTGCCGTACCTCGAGGGTGCCTCGATCGACTTCGAGGACACCATCGCGAAGCAGGGCTTCACGATCGACAACCCGAACGCCGGCAGCAGCTGCGCCTGCGGCGACTCCTTCAGCTAGAGTCGCCGCCGCCGTGCCTGGCCTTCCGGCGCCGGTCGCGGAGGCTGGCGCACGGGAGAACCTGCGCCCACTTTCCGAGCTGCGCCGCGGCCGTCAGCGCCGGGGCTGCCCCGATGTCAGCGGGCGCCGACGACCATCCACTTCGCCGCCCGGGCGCGCAGCCCGAGCGTCACCCCGCGTGCGCCGAGGTAGCCGAACGCGAACGCCGCCATCAGCCAGGCCAGTCCCGCTGGTCCCGACGGCGCCAGCAGCAGCACCGCGACGGCCAGCGGCACGAACGCGGCCAGGTTCACCAATCCGGTCAGGGCCAGGTAGCGCGCGTCGCCGGCACCGATCAGCACTCCGTCGAGCACAAAGACCACCCCGCCGAGGGGAACGGATAGCCCGAGCACGATCAGGGCCGCCGGCAGCAGGTCGCTGACCTCGGTCGCGTTCGTGAACAGTCGGCCGAGCACGCCGCTCGCGGCGATCACCAGCAGCCCGAGCGCGGACCCGCTGAGCACGCCCCATTCGAGGCAGCGCCTGAGCACCGCGCGCACCTCGGCCAGGTTGCCGGCGCCGAGGCCCCGGCCCACCAGCGCCTGTGCCGCGATCGCCAGGGCGTCAAGAGCGAACGCGAGCGTGGCAAACAGGGTCATCGCGATCTGGAAGGCGGCCAGCTCGGGAGAACCGAGGCTCGTGGCCACGAAAACCGCGAGCAACATGGCCGCACGCAGGCTCACCGTGCGCAGGAACAGCCAGCCGCCGGATGCCGCGCCCCGCAACATCCCGACCCGATGCGGGCGCAGCGGCGCACTCTCGCGGCGGGCGTGGCGGCCGACGACGGCAAGATAGACCGCGACCATCGCCCACTGTGCCACGACTGTGCCGAGGGCGGATCCGACGATGCCGAGTCCCAGGCCGTAGATGAACACCGCATTCAGCAGGATGTTGACCGAGAACCCGATCCCGGCCACCCACAGCGGGGTGCGGGTGTCCTGCAGCCCGCGGAGCAGCCCGGTCGCCGCGAAGACGAGCAGCATGGCAGGCAGTCCGAACATCGATGGGCCCAAGTAGCTGACGGCCGCGGCGGTGACGGCGGGCTCGGCGCCGAACGCGCCGACGAGCAGGGGGGTGGCGAACCAGCCCGCAATCGCGAGCAGCACACCGAGGCCGAGGGCCAGCCAGAGTCCGTCGATGCCGACGGCGACCGCACGGCGGCGGTCGCCGGCCCCCAGCCAGCGGGCCACCGCGGGCGTGGTGCTGTAGGCCAGGAAGACCATCAGGCCGATGATCGTTTGCAGCACGGCGCCGGCCAGGCCGAGTCCGGCCAGCGGAACGGCGCCGAGGTGCCCGACCATGGCGGAGTCGGCGAGCAGGAAGAGCGGTTCGGCGATGAGCGCGCCGACGGCGGGGATGGCGAGGCGCAGGATCTCGCGGTCGATGGGCTGCGGGCGGAGCACGGTGATGGTGATGCCAAAACTCTAGTTCAGCCCCTCCGCACCCGGTGTCCGCTTCCGGTGGTCGAGCCTGTCGAGACCCGGCGAGCCAATCTCCGCGCTGCCAGACAAGACTTCGAAACTAATGCTATAAAGTGTCCATAATAAGTGACAGACACTCGACTACCTGTACGACATCAGGTACCCTCGTAACACGACGAACCTCGCGGATGACCTCAGGCAGGCGGCCGACGCCGTCGCCCTGCTGGGCTCCTCAATCAGGTTGGCATCACCGCCCGGGAGAAGCAGGCCCACGACGACCGCTCCCTGAAGGTCTACCGGCTGAGCAACGGCAACGTGCGCCTGAACGGGCTCTTCGCCCCCGAAGACGGCGAATTCGTGCTCTCCACCTTCGACTCCATCACCAGCCCCCGCCGCGGCGGAGTGCGCTTCGTCGACCCGGAACGCGCAGCCTGGGCCCAAAAAATGCAGGACGACCCGCGCAGCACCGAGCAGATCAACGCGGACTCCCTCGTGCAACTGCTCACAATCGCCGGCGAAGCCGACCCCGGCCGGGTCTTCGGCGGACGCCGCCAGGCGGCGCGTGATCGTGACCGAGAAGGCCCTCACAGCCGAACCCGCCGAGCCGGGTGCCGCCGAACCCGCCGCTCACGGGCAGATCGAAGGCAACCCGGTCCCCATCTCGCAGGAAACCATCGACCGGTTGCTCTGCGACACCGGCACCCGCGGCACCAAGTTCGACGACATCGGCCAAATCATCAACGTCGGCCGTGACGAACGACTCTTCACCGAGAAACAACGCGCCGCGATGGGAGTGCGCGACGGCGGATGCCGGTGGGTCGACTGCGACCGATCACCAGCCTGGACCGAAGCCCACCACATCAACGACTGGCTCACAGACACCGGAGACACCAACCTCGCCGACGGAGTGCTGCTCTGCCACCCGCACCGGAACGCAATACTGGCTCCGGCCACCGGTGGAGAACGATCCGGAGCAGACACTGATCGCGCTGCCGAGCAAGGCGGTGGGGCTGTAGCTCCGGGTCTCGGCGCGCTCGACCAGCGGGCCGGGAGGTCCACCGCCATCCGTGTGCACACCCGATAGGTCTCTACCAGCTCGGCCACTGTCACAGCGAATAGGGTGGAGGCATGACTGACCAGGGGACCGCATCCGGAATCGACCGCGACGAACTTGACCTCGAGGTGCGTCCGCAGGACGACCTCTTCCGCCATGTGAACGGCAAGTGGATCGCCCGCAGCGAGATCCCGGCCGACAAGGCCCGGTGGGGCTCGTTCTACCTGCTCGCCGAGGAATCGGAGAAGGCCGTCCGGGAAATCATCCTCGAAGCCCAGACCGCCGCCCCCGGCACCGAGGAGCGCAAATTCGGCGACCTCTATGCCAGCTTCCTGGACGAGGACCGCGTCGAAGAGCTCGGCGCGACCCCGCTCGCGGCCGATCTCGCCATCGTCGACGCCGTCACCTCCATCCCCGAGCTGCTCGGCGCCCTCGGCCGCCTCGAGCGCGCGGGCGTGCCCGGCGCCTTCGGTCTCTTCGTCGACAACGATCCGGGGGACCCCGAGCGCTACCTCGTCTTCGTCGAGCAGGGCGGGCTCGGCCTCCCCGACGAGTCCTACTACCGCGACGAGAAGTTCGCCGCGATCCGGGCGGCCTACCAGGCGTTCCTGACCCGGATGTTCGGCCTCGTCGGCACCCCGGATGCCGCCGGTCGCGCCGAGCGCGTGTTCCTTCTCGAAACCGAGCTCGCCACTCACCACTGGGACAAGGTGCGCTCGCGCGACAGCGAGAAGACCTACAACCTCAAGACCTGGGGTCAGGTCACCGCGTTGGCCGCCGGCGCCGACCTGCACCTTTGGCTTGACGGGCTCGACGGCCCGGCCGGTGCTCTCGACGAGGTTGTCGTGCGCCAGCCCAGCTTCGTGACCGGTCTGGCGGAGATGCTCACCGAGGACCAGCTCGAGGGCTGGAAGGACTGGCTACGGTGGCAGATCATCCGTTCCAGCGCCGCGTTCCTGTCGAGCGATTTCGTCGAGTCCAGCTTTGACTTCTACGGTCGCACCCTGACCGGCACTCCCCAGTTGCGCGAGCGCTGGAAGCGTGGCGTCTCGCTCGTCGAGGGGGCGCTCGGCGAGGCCGTCGGGCGCATCTACGTCGAGCGGCACTTCAAGCCCAGCGCGAAGGCGAGCATGGACATACTCGTGGCCAACCTGGTCGAGGCCTACCGCCGGAGCATCACCGAACTCGACTGGATGACCGCGGAGACGCGCGCCCGTGCGCTCGACAAGCTCGAGAAGTTCACCCCCAAGATCGGCTACCCGGTCAAGTGGCGGGACTACTCGACCCTTTCGGTCGACCCGGCCGACCTGATCAAGAACGTGCGCGCCACGAGCGAGTTCGAGTTTCAGCGGGAATTGGGCAAGATCGGCAACCCGCTCGACCGCGACGAGTGGTTCATGACCCCGCAGACGATCAACGCGTACTACAATCCGGGCTTCAACGAGATCGTCTTCCCGGCCGCCATCCTGCAGCCGCCGTTCTTCGACGATGCCCGCGATTCCGCCGCCAACTACGGCGCGATCGGCGCCGTCATCGGGCACGAGATCGGCCACGGCTTCGACGACCAGGGCTCGAAATATGACGGCACCGGGCTACTCACCGATTGGTGGACCGAAGATGACCGCACGGCCTTCGAAGAGCGCACCGGCTCCCTGATCGAGCAGTTCAACGCGCTCGCCCCGCATCAGGTTCCCGACCACCACGTGAACGGCGCACTCACCATCGGCGAGAATATCGGCGACCTCGGCGGGCTCTCCATCGCTTGGAAGGCCTACCTGATCTCGCTGGACGGCCAGGCGCCGCCCGTGATCGACGGACTCACCGGCACCCAGCGCTTCTTCCTCTCCTGGGCACAGGCCTGGCAGCTCAAGATGCGTGACGAGGAGGCCGTCCGCCTGCTCTCGATCGACCCGCACTCGCCCAACGAATTCCGCTGCAACCAGATCGTGCGCAACATCGACGAGTTCTATACGGCGTTCGGCGTCACCCCGGACGACGCTCTCTGGCTGGACCCGGAAAAGCGCGTTACGATCTGGTGACCTCAGCGCGACCGTAAGCCCGTGTCACCGGGGTCGAGCAGCCCGAATCTACGTAAGGACCTGCCCACTGTGGCCATGCCATCCCAGGACTCAGAGCGCCGGTCTCGCCACTCCTCGGCGCGCCGCGGCAGGCACGGCGGCGTGGACGCCACGGCGAACTTCGGCCGCGGGTTCCAGGCGCTCGGTGACCTCGCGGTCGACGGGGTGCAGGTCTCGGCCCGCGCCACCGATTTGGTCACCGGCCGGGTACTGTTCTCCGTGGACGACCACGTGGTCATGCCCACCGCCGGCATCGGCACGGTGCTTCTGCTGATCGAGGTCGCCGCCCGGCTCCGCGACGCCGACTTCGGCGCGTACACGATCCTCGATCGCACCGTGTCCGATTCGGTCGCCGGATCCGGCCTCTGGCAGCACCTGCAGGCTCCCTCGCTGCCGATCGCCGACCTCGCTGCGCTGATCGGTGCCATCAACGACAACCTGGCCACCAATGTGCTGCTCCGCGCAGTCGGCCTGGACGCGGTGCGGTCCCGCGCCGAGCAGCTCGGACTCAGCCGCACCGCCCTGCTCGACCTTGTGCGCGACCGGCGCGGTCCCGATGACGCGCCTCAGCTCTCGGTCGGCAGCGCCAAGGAGCTCACCTGGCTGTTCACGGCGCTGGCCCGGGGGGAGGTCGTCGATGCGGAGGCGAGTGAGCGCGTGCTCGGCTGGCTGTCGCTCGGCGCCGACCTGTCCATGGTCGCCAGCGCGTTCGGGCTCGACCCGCTCGCGCATCGGTCCGGAGATCACGGCCTCCTGCTGGTCAACAAGACCGGAACGGATGCCGGCGTGCGCAGTGAGATCGGCATTCTGCGCGGCCCGCGCGCCGGGGTGACCTACATGGTCTCGATGTCCTTCGCGGACACCCGCCTCTCGTCCCGGCTCGCGGTGCTCGACGGGATGCGCGCGGTCGGCCTCGACCTGCTGGAATACGTGCACTGACCGGCGCCGCCGGTGAAAACAGGAAAACAGGGCTGCCCCCGCGAAGGAATCCTTCGCGGGGGCAGCCCTGGGCGATGGTGGCGCACCCGCTCAGCAGCACCGACCCTGGGGGTTGATGTCCTGGCGGTCGGTCTGGTCGCGCCAGAATTCGCGTTCCGTCATCATCACTGGTCCGGAGCAGGCGGCGGCATCCGGGTCATGAATCGATTCGTCGTGGGCCTCATGGTGGGCCTTGTACTTGTCGTAGGCGTCTTCACCCATGACCCCCCTCATGAACCAGGCGAAGCTCTTCGCGCCGTGGCGAACACTGGCGAGCAGATTCATCGGCGGGTCGTCCTCCCTGCCTTGTCCAGCTTGGCCTGGGCGATCTGGGTGTCCCAGCGTGCGGCCAGCTTCTTCTCTTCCGGAGTGGCTACGAAGCCGGACGGGGCGAACATCTGCGACGCCACCGCGTCATCCTCGTTGGTGCCGAAGCTGCGGGACTTGTAGGACTTCCAGGTGGCTTGCACGGCGGTGACCATCACGATGATGGCCAGCACGACGAACAGGATCGAAAGGACGCCCTGCACCATCGTGTTGCGCACGACCGCCTCCATCGCCTCGACGGTCTTCGCCGTGCCGAAGCTGGTGAGTCCCTCATCCAGAGCGTTGGAGAACGCTCGATTCTGGGCGAAGTAGCCCACGGCGGGAACGGTCGAGAAGATCTTCAGGAACGACGCGTAGATGGTCACGACGGCGGCGAAGGTCAGCGGCAGCGCCACAACCCAGAGGTACGTGAACAGCCCTCGCTTGGCCACGATCGCCAGGCAGACGGCCAGGGCGATGGCCGCCAGCAGCTGGTTCGCGATTCCGAACAGCGGGAACAGGGTGTTGATGCCACCGAGCGGGTCGGTGACGCCCATCACGAGCACGGCACCCCAGGCGGCGACCATGATCCCGGTCGTGACCCAGGCGCCCGGGCGCCAGGAGGTGTTCTTGAACTTCGGGAAGAAGTTGCCGAGGCTGTCCTGCAACATGAACCGGGCCACGCGGGTTCCGGCATCGACGGCGGTCAGGATGAACAGCGCCTCGAACATGATCGCGAAGTGGTACCAGAACGCCATCATCCCCGAGCCGCCCACAAGCTGGTGCATGATGTTGGCGAGGCCGACCGACAGTGTCGGGGCGCCGCCGGTGCGGGACACGATGGTCTCCTCGCCCACGTTCTTCGCGGTCTCGGTGAGCATCTCGGGGGTCAGGTTGACACCGGTCAGTCCGAGGCTGTTCACGAATGTGACAGCACCCTCAACGGTGCCGCCGGTCAGGGCCGGCGAGGAGTTCATGGCGAAGTAGATGCCGCGGTCGATCGACAGCGCGGCGACGAGCGCCATGATGGCGACGAATGATTCCATCAGCATTCCGCCGTAACCGATGAACCGGGTCTGGCGTTCCTTCTCGATCAGCTTCGGTGTCGTGCCGGAGGCGATCAGGGCGTGAAAGCCGGACAGGGCGCCGCAGGCGATGGTGACGAAGAGGAACGGGAAGAGCGAGCCGCTCACCACGGGGCCGCCGCCGTTCACGAACTCGCTGGCGGCCGGGGCTGAGATCTCGGGGCGGACGATGATGATGGCGATTGCCAGCATCCCGATCGTGCCGATTTTCATGAAGGTGGACAGGTAGTCCCGGGGGGCCAGGAGCAGCCAGACCGGAAGGATGGCGGCCACGAAGCCGTAGACGATGATGCCGATCGCGAGGGGCAGCGGTTCAATGGCGAAGAAGGTCGAGCCCCACTCGGTGTCCGCGATCATGCCACCACCGATGATGGCGGCCAGCAGCAGGATAAAGCCGATGATCGAGACCTCGGTGACCCGGCCCGGGCGGAAGAAGCGCAGGTAGACGCCCATGAACAGGGCGATCGGAATGGTCATCGAGACCGAGAAGACGCCCCAGGGGCTGTCCGCGAGGGCGTTGACGACGACGAGGGCGAGGATGGCCACGATGATGACCATGATCGCCAGAGTCGCGACGAGGGCGGCCGTGCCGCCCACCTTGCCGAGCTCGTCCCGGGCCATCTGACCCAGGGAGCGTCCGCCGCGGCGCATTGAAAAGAACAGCACCATGTAGTCCTGCACCGCGCCGGCAAGCACGACACCGACGATGATCCAGATCGTGCCGGGCAGGTAGCCCATCTGGGCGGCCAGCACGGGGCCGACGAGCGGTCCGGCGCCGGCGATCGCGGCGAAGTGGTGACCGAAGAGAACCCGGCGGTCCGTGGCCGCGAAGTCTTTGCCATCGGCCTTGTACTCGGCCGGCGTCGCGCGCCGGTCATCGGGGTGCAGCAGGTGCTTCTGGATGTAGTTGGAGTAGAAACGGTAACCGATCAGGTACGTGCAGACGGCGGCGAAGACGAACCAGATGGCGTTGACGGTCTCGCCGCGAACGACGGCGAGCATCACCCAGCTCAGCCCGCCGAGCAGCGAGATGCCGCCCCAGATCCCGATCTTCAGGGGGGTCCAGTGGGCTTCCTCGGCGTCGTGGGTGGTCTGGTCGAGAGCAACGGGCAACAGGAGGGGATCCCGGTCCAGCTCCTCACCCCGCTTGGCTGAATCGTGTGGCGTTCGGGGCTTGGTGCCCATGATCTCTCCTTTGAGGTACCCGCAAGGACTGCGGAAATCCTTAGCAAGGCTAACAGCTTGGCGGCACCTTCCGGACGGACGCCTAAAATGGACGGAGCGCCGGGCGGCTTCTGCCTGTCCTGTGTACTTTCCAGATCCCCCGCCCTCTCGACCATTGGAGCCCCGTGGCCGCCCTCTCCCGCCTCGATTCCGTCATCGCCCTTGCCCGCCACCGCGGGTTCGTGTTCCAGGCCGGTGAAATCTACGGTGGGTCCCGGTCTGCCTGGGACTATGGGCCGCTGGGCGTGGAGCTCAAGGAGAACATCAAGAAGCAGTGGTGGCGCTTCATGGTCACCAGCCGCGACAACGTGGTGGGCCTCGACTCCTCGGTGATCCTTCCCCGCAAGGTGTGGGAGGCATCCGGTCACGTCGAGGTCTTCAGCGACCCGCTGGTCGAGTGCACGAGCTGCCACAAGCGCTTCCGCGCAGACCACCTCGAGGAGGAATTCGAGGAGAAGAAGGGCCGCCCGCCCGAGGGCGGCATCGACGGCATCCCCTGCCCGAACTGCGGAAACCGTCATATTTGGACCGAACCGCGCGCTTTCTCCGGCCTGCTCAAGACCTACCTCGGCCCGGTCGACGACGAGGCCGGCATGCACTACCTGCGCCCCGAGACCGCGCAGGGCATCTTCGTGAACTTCGCCAACGTGCTGCAGGCTGCTCGCATGAAGCCGCCGTTCGGCATCGGCCAGATCGGCAAGAGCTTCCGCAACGAGATCACCCCGGGAAATTTCATCTTCCGTACCCGCGAGTTCGAGCAGATGGAGATGGAATTCTTCGTCGAGCCGGGCACGGATGAGACGTGGCACCAGTACTGGATCGACCAGCGCCTGAAGTGGTATACCGGCCTCGGCATCAACGTCGACAACCTGCGCCTGTTCGAACACCCGGCCGAGAAGCTCTCGCACTATTCCAAGCGCACCGTGGACATCGAGTACCGCTTCGGTTTCAGCGGCAGCGAATTCGGCGAGCTCGAGGGTGTTGCCAACCGAACCGACTTCGACCTCAGGACGCACGCGGAGGCATCCGGCAAGGATCTGTCCTACTTCGACCAGACGAAGAATGAGCGCTGGGTTCCCTACGTGATCGAGCCGGCGGCCGGACTGACCCGCTCTCTGATGGCGTTCCTGGTAGACGCGTACCACGAGGAGGAAGTGCCCAACGCGAAAGGCGGCGTCGACAAGCGCACCGTGCTGAAACTCGACCCGCGCCTGGCGCCGATCAAGGTCGCCGTGCTGCCGTTGTCCCGCAACGAGGCGCTCTCGCCGATGGCCAAGTCCCTCGCGGCGCGGCTGCGCGAGTCCTGGAACGTGGACTTCGACGACGCCGGCGCCATCGGCCGCCGCTACCGCCGCCAGGACGAGATCGGCACCCCGTACTGCGTCACGGTCGACTTCGACTCGCTCGAGGACCAGGCCGTCACCGTGCGTGACCGCGACACCATGGCGCAGGAGCGCGTGCCGCTCGACAAGCTCGACGCCTACCTGGCCGAGCGCCTCCGCGGCGCATAGCCGAGTCTGCCGGCCGCGCGCTTTCGGCTGGGGCCGGGGGTACCGCTGGCGGGATCGGTGGGGTGCTGGGGCCGGGGGATACCGGTGCCGGTGCCGGTGCCGGTGGGGTGCTAACTCAGGAGAAGTCCCGCGGGCGAGCTTCGGCGGTCCCGGAACGGCGGCACCGCGGCGACCGGACACACCGGTTTTCCTGAGTTGGCCCCACAGGTGGAGGGAGACGGATACCTAGCGAGCCGCCGCCGCACGAGTTCAGGGGCGGGCGAGCTCGATCAGGGTAACGCCGCCCGGCGTGGCCGGGTCACTCATGGCGGCGAGGGCGGCGGGCGCCTCGGCCAGGCTGAGGCGGCGGCCGATCAGGTCCTGCGGGCGCAGCCGGCCGGAGGTGACCAGGGCCAGCAGGGCCGGATAGTCGCCCGCGGGCATCCCGTGGCTGCCCATCACGGTCAGTTCGCGGGCGATGACGTCGCCGAGCGGAAGCCGTGGGTCTTCCGCCAGCAATCCGATCTGGACGTGGCGTCCCCGGGTTGCCAGTGAACGGATGGCGATGCCCACCGTGCTCTCCCGGCCGAGCGCCTCGACGCTGACCTGCGCACCCGCACCCGCATCCGTGCCCCTGCCCGTCACCGAGCGGATCCGCGCCACCACCTCATCGTTCGAGAGCCCGGCGGAGTCCACCGTGAAGGTCGCGCCCACTCGCGCGGCCGTCTCACGGGCCGCGGCACTGATGTCCACGGCGATCACGGTCGCACCGAGCGCCGCGCCGATCATGACCGCGGAGAGACCGACGCCGCCGCAGCCGACCACGACGAGGGTCTCGCCCGCCTGCAACCGGGCCTGATGCACGAGTCCGCGATAGGAGGTGGCGAAGCGGCAGCCGAGCAGTGCGGCGGCGCCGGCATCCAGTCCAACGGGAATCGCGATCAGGTTGACGTCGGCGTTGTGCAGGGCCACCCGCTCCGCATAGGAGCCCCAGTGGGTGAAGCCGGGCTGGGTCTGGTTGCGGCAGACCTGGCCGTTGCCGTCTCGGCACTCCGGGCAGTCGCCGCAGGCGCAGACGAACGGCACGGTGACGCGCTGGCCCACGGCGAAGCGGCGCACCTCGGGCCCCACGGCGTCGATCACGCCGACGAGCTCGTGGCCCGGAACGTGCGGCAGGGCGATGCCGGCGTCGTGCCCGAGCCAGCCGTGCCAGTCGCTGCGACAGAGGCCGGTGGCCTCCACTCGCACGACGACCCCGGACGCGGACGGCACCGGGTCAGGAACCTCCCGCAGCTCGGGTACGGCACCGAACGCGTCGAACCAGACGGCTCTCACCCGCGGATCCCGGCCGTGCTGTGCACGCTCGCACCGTGCAGGCAAGCACTGTGTGCGCTCGCACCGTGCGGGGCCAGGCCGCCCACCGTCAGGATGCCACGGGGCCGATATCGGCGACCGTGGCCGCGGTCCCGGCGGCGGGCAGCTCAACCTGGATGCCGAACAGGGCATCGAGTCCGGTCAGGAATGCGGCCTGCTCGCCCGCTCGGGCCAGCTCGCGGGATCGCACCATCGGGGTGTGCAGAAGCACGCCGGCCAAGTGGCGCAGGGCCGCCTCGGTCTGCTCGCTGTTGTCGCCGCGGTTGCGCGCCCGTTCGATCTCACCGTCGAGGAGGTCGAAGACGTAGCTACGAAGGGCCACGACGGCCGGGGCGAGGCTCTGCTCCTCGGCAACCGCGGAGAACTTGCGGGCGGCGCGGCCCACGAGCAGTCGGGCGTCGCTGGTGGCGTTGAGCTCCTCGAGCGGCGCGTGGATGCGGATGGTCTCGAGGTCGAGCAGCTCGACGCCGGCCAGGTCGGTGACGTCCGGGTCGACGTTGCGCGGCAGGCCCAGGTCGATGATGAGCCGGCGCGGGATCTCGGTCGGGGCATCCGTCATCGGGCAGGAGGGCAGTGTGCGCGCTTCGGCGGCCGGGAGCTGCAGGGAGAGTGCGCGGCCCGAGTGGAGCAGGGCCGCGTCGATCACGTGGGTGTCGGCGGTCGTGCAGGTGAGGATCAGGTCGGCCTCGGCGGCTTCGATGGCGAACGCCGACTCGGCGACGGCGGTGATCTGATGCGAGGTGGCGAACTTCTGGGCGCGGCCCGAGGGGGAGTACACCCGCACGTCCTCGGCGCCGAGGTCCCGCAGCGCGGCGAGGGAAGCCCCCGCGTAACGGCCCGTGCCGACCAGGAGCACGCGGGTCTGGGCCCAGTCCGTGATGCGGCTTTCGGCCAGTTCGAGGGCCAGGCGCACGAGTGAACGCCCCGCGGCTCCGATGCCGGTGCGGTTCTTGACGCCCCGCGAGGTCTGCGACGCACGCTGGAAGAGGCGTTCGAGTTCGGGGCTGGTGGTGCGGGAGAGCCGGGCCTGCTCGAGGGAGCGGCGCACCTGGCCGGCGATTTCGCCCTCGCCGACGACCACCGATTCGAGGCCGCTCGTCACGGCGAAGAGGTGCTCGGCGACGCCGCTGCCGTGCACCAGGTCCAGGGTGTTCCGCAGAACGTCGACGGCCACGCCGGTGCTCGCACTGACGCCGTCGATGGCGGCGTGCACGGCCGAAAGTGGGGAGGAGCCGAGCGGTTCGTCGAGGTCGAGGTAGGCCTCGAACCGGTTGCAGGTGGCCACGACCACGGCACCGACCAGGGCCGGGTGCCGCTCGAGAATGCCACCCGCCGTGTCGTTCGCACCGACAGACAATTTCTCCAGCACGTCGAAGCTGGAGTTCTTATGGCTGGCGGACAGGCAGATCAACACCAGACGAGTCTACGACCTGTGGCTGAGGGCCCGAATCGCCCGAGTGTCGGAAGTTTGACAGAATCTAGATAATGAACCTCGACGCGCAACACCCACTCGCAACCGGACTCACGGCCGATTCACGTCTCATCCGCGCCTACCAGGGCACCAGGCCAGACGTCACCCCCGTCTGGTTCATGCGCCAGGCTGGCCGTTCGCTGCCCGAATATCGCTCGCTGCGGGTCGGTACGCGCATGCTCGACGCCTGCCTCGACCCGGAGATGGCGAGCGAAATCACGCTGCAGCCGGTGCGCCGCCACAACGTCGACGCCGGCATCCTCTTCAGCGACATCGTCATTCCGCTCAAGCTCGTGGGCGTCGACGTCGAGATCGTCGCAGGCACCGGCCCCGTCCTCGGCACGGCCGTGCGCACGGCGAAGGATGTCGCGGAGCTCACTGCTCTCGACCCTGCCGTGCTTGAGGGGAACCTCGCCCCGATCACCGCGGCGGTCGCGCGCACAGTCGCCGAGCTCGGCTCGACGCCGCTGATCGGATTCGCCGGGGCCCCGTTCACGCTGGCGGCCTATCTCGTGGAGGGCGGTCCGTCGAAGGACCACATCAACGCCCGCACGCTCATGCATGCGGACCCCGACGCCTGGGCCACCCTGATGGAGTGGACGGCCGAGGTCACCGGACGATTCCTGCGCGCGCAGGTTCTGGCCGGCGCCAGCGCCGCCCAGCTATTCGACTCCTGGGCCGGCGCGCTCTCGCTGGCCGACTACACGCGCTTCGTCGCTCCTGCCTCCACCGCGGCGATCGCCCACGTGCGCGACCTCACCTATGGCGAGGGCGCCGCGGGCACAGATGCCGAGGGCGTCGCATCCGTGCGCCGCAACGTGCCCGTTGTGCACTTCGGAGTGGGCACGGGCGAGCTGCTCAGGGAGATGCACGGGGTGGGCGCCGACGTCGTCGGAGTCGACTACCGGGTGCCGCTCGATGAAGCCAACCGTCGCCTCGGCGGACTGGTCCCGGTGCAGGGCAACGTCGATCCGGCGCTCCTCGCGGCACCGTGGCCGGTGCTCGAAGCGCATGTCCTCGACGTGCTCGAGCGTGGGCGCACGGCACCGTCCCACGTGCTGAACCTGGGCCACGGCGTTCCGCCGATGACCGACCCGAACGTGCTGACTCGCCTGGTGGCCTTCGTGCACGAGGTCACCGCAGTCTCCGCCGTCCCGGCCGCCGCCGGCCCGGCCGCCGCCGTCCCGGAAGCCCCGGCCGCCGCGCCGTCCGCGTCCTGACAATCGCACGCAGGCTCAGGGGGCGCGAATGAAAGACGTCATCGTCATCGGTGGAGGGGTGGCGGGCCTGATCGCCGCCCGAGCCTGCGCCCGGGTCGGACTCAGCGTGACCGTGCTCGAAGCCACCGGTGTGCCGGGCGGAGCACTCGGCAGCCACCAAGTGGCCGGCCTCACTCTCGACAGCGGTGCCGAGAGCTTCGCCGTGCGGCGCGACGCGGTGGCCGAGTTCATCGCCGACCTCGGTCTGTCCGACGAGGTTGTCGCGCCGAACCCCGCCGGCGCGTGGCTGCACCTGCCCGACGACCGCGTGCCGAATGGTTCGGTCAGTGTTCCGCTGCCCAAGGCCGGCGTGCTCGGCATCCCCGGTTCTCCGCTCGCCGACGACGTGCGCCGCGTGATCGGCTGGAGTGGCGCCTGGCGCGCCTACGCGGACCGGCTGATGCCGGTGTTGACGATCGGCCGGGAACACAGCCTGGGTGAACTCGTGCGCAAGCGCATGGGGCGCCGCGTGCTCGAACGGCTCGTCGAACCCGTGACCGCGGGGGTGTACTCGTCCGCGGCCGACGATCTCGAGATCGACGTCGTGGCCCCGGGCCTCAACTCCGCCCTCACGGTGACGGGTTCGCTCTCCGGGGCCGTGCTGTCGTTGCGCTCCGGCGCCCCGGCCGGCTCGAACGTGGCCGGGCTCCGGGGCGGCATGTTCCGGCTCGTGACCGCTCTGGTGGCCGACCTCGTGCACTTCGGCGCCGAGATCGTGACGGATGCCCCGGTCACCGCATTGCAGCGCTCCGGCACCGAGGACGCGCCCACCTGGACGGCCACCTGCGCGGCACCGGACACGGCGGCGGACGCAGACGCGCCGGCAGCCCCGGCGCCGGAGACCACCCTCGACGCCCACTTCGTGATCATCGCGACTCCAGGCGCGCAGGCGCTCGGCCTACTGGCCGGCCTGAGCCCGGCCCATGCGGCGCTCGCCGAACTCGACTGGCCGCAGCCGACGGCGATCGAGCTGGCCACGATCGTCATCGACGCCCCGGAGCTCGACCTGCACCCGCGCGGCACCGGCGTGCTGGTCGCGGCCGCGACCCCCGGGGTCACCGCCAAGGCGCTCACCCACGTGACCGCGAAGTGGGACTGGCTGGCCGAGGCCGCCGGACCGGGCCGACACGTCATCCGTCTGTCCTACGGTCGCGCCGGCCAGGACAGCCCCACCGCCGGTCTTCGCGATGACGAGCTCCTCGCGCTGTCCCTGGCGGACGCCCGCACGATCCTGGGCGTCGACCTCGACGCGACCGCCGTGCGCGGTTTCGCGCGCACGGTCTGGGGCGATGCCCTCTCGCCCGCGACCGTCGGCGCACCCGAGCGGGTCGACCAGGTGCGCGAGGTCGTGGCCGCCACCCCGGGACTCGAACTCACGGGTGCGTGGCTCGCCGGCACCGGCCTGGCCTCGGTGATCCCGGATGCCGTCGCCGCGGCCTCCCGCACCCGGCAGGAGGCCCTCGGCATCTGATCGCCGGGTCACCGGCTGTGCCGACCTGCTCTTATCCCTAATGGGGGATACTCTGAGGGATACGTGCACCTTGAGGAATGGAGTGACAATGCGGGGAAAGCTTCTGTTCATCACGGGTGGACTCGTCGGATACGTCCTCGGCGCGCGCGCCGGGCGCAAGCGCTACGACCAGATCGTGGCCGCGGCAGACAACGTATGGAACGCGCCGCCCGTTCAGCGCCGGGTGAACGAGGCTCGCGACTTCGCGCTCGAGCGGGTCGGGGATGTGCCGTCGGCACTCCTCGAGACCGGCAAGAAGATCGCCTCGGCCCTGCAGTCCAAGGCGTCCAAGACGTCCGGGACCAGTTACACCGTGCCGACGCCGGCGACCGCAGCGCCGACCGCACCGACGACGGTCGCCGACGACACCACCACGAAATAATCACCGCGACACTCCGAACGAAGGGGAAACTGTGAGAAACAGCGAATTCAACCCGAAGAGCCGGAAATCGACGTTCGACCTTCTCGGTGAGCTGCCCGGTCAGATCATCGCCCTGGTCAAGGCCGAACTCGACGCGGCTAAGGCGGAGTTCGCCGGTAAGGCCAAGAACATCGGGCTGGGCATCGGGCTCTTCGTCGGGGCGGCCCTGTTCGCGTTCTTCGCGGCTCTGGTGCTGGTCGCCCTCGCGGTCATCGCGCTCGCCCTCGTCCTGCCGCTCTGGCTCGCGACCCTGATCGTGGCGGTCGCCCTGTTGCTGCTCGCGCTCCTGTTGGGGCTGGTCGGCAGAAACCGGCTGCAGGCTGGAACGTCATCGGATCCGGACGGCGTGACGGAAAGCATCCGTCGCGACGTCGACGCCCTCAAGGGAGTTGGCAAATATGAGCACTGAAGTGAACACGACGACACATGAGGCCGTCCGCGGGAGCGTCGCAGCTGTCACGGTTGAGGCCGTTCCGCGCACCAAGACCGAGTTGCGCGCCGAGGCCGCCCGTGCCCGCGTCGAACTCGCGCAAACGCTCGACGCGATCGAGTACAGGCTCAACGTGCCGAGGCAGTTGCGCGTACGCTCGCGCCTGGCCAACGTGCGCCTGCGCGAACTCGGCGAGAAGAATCCCCTCGCACTGGCCGGCATCGTCCTGGGCGCGGCCACGGCCGCGGTGGGCGCCATCTGGCTCGGTGTCAGGGCCGTGCAGCGCCGCTGAGGCCAACGGAAGCCGGTACCCGACCGCGCAATTTTGGCTCTCGCGGCAAAGGAGTAGAGACTAGTAGTTATGACTCACCCGGCTGCCGGAGAGGCAGTAAACCCACCTCACTCCACCACCTCTGCCGAGACCCACGGAACGACTGACGCGCCAGACGCGTCGCCGCAGGGTTTCACGCTCTTCGCTGTGCTGCGCAAAGATCCGAGCAACCCGGACGACCTCGACGGCCACGATGTGCCCCGAGCCGTCCTGGAGCTCGACGACGTCATCGGTCTGGTTGAGGCCGAGGGCGTCACCGTCCGCGGCTTCTATGACGTCTCCGGGCTCCGCGCCGACGCCGACGTGATGATCTGGACCCACGCACCGGAGGCCGAGACCCTGCAGTGGGCCCACCGCCAGCTGCGTCGTAGCCGCCTCCTCAAAAGCCTCCTGCCGACCTGGAACGCCATGGGCGTGCACCGCGACGCCGAGTTCAACAAGAGCCATGTGCCTGGGTTCCTGCGCGGAGTGGAGCCGAAGGGCTGGCTGACCCTCTACCCGTTCGTGCGCAGCTACGAGTGGTACCTGCTGCCGGAGGCCGAGCGCAGCGCCATGCTCGCCGACCACGGCCGCAAGGGCGCGGCCTTCCGCGGAGCCATCGCCAACACCGTCTCCTCGTTCGCCCTCGGCGACTACGAGTGGCTGCTGCCGATCGAAAGCGACGAGCTCACCGAGCTCGTCGACCTGATGCGCGAACTGCGCAACACCGAGGCGCGCCGCCACGTGCGCGAAGAGGTCCCGTTCTACACCGGCCGCCGCATCTCGACGGCCGAACTGGTGGAGGTTCTGCAGTAATGACTACCTACGATGCCATCCTGCTCGCCGGCTTCGGCGGCCCCGAGGGTCAGGACGATGTGATCCCGTTCCTGCGCAACGTCACCGGCGGGCGCGGCATCCCCGAGGAGCGCCTCGAAGAGGTCGCCAAGCACTACCGCCATTTCGGCGGGGTCAGCCCGATCAACGACCAGAACCGTGTGCTTCGCGCCGCGCTCCAGGCCGAACTCGAACGCCGCGGCATCAACCTGCCCGTGCTCTGGGGCAACCGCAACTGGGCACCCTACCTGCGCGACACCATCAGCGAGGCCAACGACAACGGCCAGACCCGGCTCCTGGCCATCGCCACCAGCGCCTACAGCTCCTACTCCGGCTGCCGCCAGTACCGCGAGGACTTCGCGGCCGCGCTGACCGCGACCGGGCTGGAGGGCGTGGTGCACATCGACAAGGTGCGCCAGTTCTTCGACCACCCCGGATTCGTCACCCCGTTCGTGACCGCCCTCCAGAAGGGGCTCGCGGATGTCGTGGCCCAGGTCCCCGGAATCGACCTGGCCACCGAGGTCGAAATCCTGTTCTCGACCCACTCGATCCCGATGACCGACGCCAACAAGAGCGGCCCGGCCGAGCGCGGCTTCGGCGAGGGCGGCGCCTACGCGGCGCAGCACCTCGCCGTCGCCCAGAAGGTCATGGTCGGGGTGGACACCCCGTGGCAGCTGGTCTTCCAGTCCCGCAGCGGGCCGCCCACCATGCCGTGGCTCGAGCCCGACATCAACGACGCCATCGCGTTGCTGCCGGAGCGGGGCATCCGTGCCATCGTCATCGTGCCGCTCGGCTTCGTCAGTGACCACATGGAGGTCATGTGGGACCTCGACAACGAGGCCACCGAGACCGCCGGGGACCTCGGCCTGGTGTCCGTGCGGGTGCCGACGCCCGGCGTCGACCCGGCCTTCGTGAGCGGGCTCATCGACCTGGTTGAGGAGCGCATGAACGACACCCCCGCCGACGCTCGTCCGCACGAGACCGACCTCGGACCCTGGTACGACGTCTGCCGCCCCGGTTGCTGCGAGAACGTGCGCCTGGGCTTCAAGCCGGCCGTCGCCGGGATGGCTCCGTGAGCCTGATCCGCGTCGGAACCCGTGGCAGCGCGCTCGCCCTGGCGCAGACCACTGCGATTGCGAACCGCATCGCGACCGCGTCCGGCTCCGAGGTCGAAATCGTCACGGTCACGACGCACGGCGACACCTCCCGCGAGTCTCTGTCAAGCCTGGGCGGCACGGGCGTCTTCGCCAGCGCCCTGCGGGAGTCGCTCCTGGCCGAAGAATGCGACGTCGTCGTGCATTCCTTCAAGGATCTGCCGACGGCCGCCTACCCGGGCCTCCGAATCGGCGCCACCCCGAAGCGGGCGGATGCGCGCGACGTGCTCTGCGCCCGCGAGGGGCTGAACCTGACCACGCTGCCCGAGGGCGCGCGAGTCGGCACAGGGTCACCGCGCCGGGCCGCCCAGCTGCGATCGCTGCGCCCGGACCTGGACGTCGTGGACATCCGTGGCAACGTGGAGACCCGTCTGAACCGTGTGGCCGAGGGCGACCTCGACGCCGTCGTGCTCGCCGCCGCGGGCCTCAGCCGGCTGGCGCTGCTCGAGTCCGTGGACGGCGAATACCTGGAACTGTCGGATTGGCCGACCGCTCCCGGCCAGGGCGCGCTCGCGCTCGAGGTGCGCGACGGGAAGCTCGACCGTACTCTCGCCACGGCCCTCACTGCGATCAATCACTCGACCAGCCAGACCACCGTCATGGCCGAGCGTCTGGTGCTGGAGCGGCTCGAAGCCGGCTGCGCCGCGCCCATCGGCGCCATGGCCGCGATCGACGACGGGCTCCTGTTCCTCACCGCCACGGTGTACAGCCCGGACGGCTCCCGCAGCGTCGTGAGCTCCCATGCCGCCACCCCCGACTCCCACTCCATTGCGCACCTGGCCGAAGCCGCGCAAGACGTGTCCAACCGTGTTTCGTTTGACCTGCTCGCCGGCGGCGCTGCCGACTTCGCCCCGATCAAGGTGACTTCGTGATGAACTCGCGTTACAAGACAAAAGCCAGCCTCGCCAAGCCGCTCACCGGCTGGCGGGTTCTCGTGCCGCGCGGCGGCCCGTGGGGCGACCACGTCGCCGCCGACCTGCGTTCCAAGGGCGCCCAGCCGATCGTGGCCCCCATGATCAACTTCGCCCCGACCGACGACGCCCCCGCGCTCGAGGCCGCCCTGGCACGCCTCGCGGCGGGCGACTTCGACTGGATGACCGTGACCAGCGCCACGACCGTTGACGTTCTGTCGTCGCACCGTGCCGTCGTGGCCGCGTCCACGCGCATCGCGGCGGTCGGCGAGACAACGGCCGCGGCTCTGATCGCGGCCGGTTACCGGGTCGACATCGTCCCCTCCGAAGACAACTCGGCCCGCGGACTCCTCGAGGAGTGGGAAACGGCCACCTCGGGCCAGGTGCCGCTGCGCATCCTCACTCTCCGCTCGGAAATCGCCAAGCCGCTGCTGACCGAGGGGCTGCGCCGGATCGGCCACGACGTCGAATCGGTCGTCGCATACCGCACCATCGGCGTCCCGGTCGACCAGCGCGTCGTCGCGGACGTCGCGGCCGGCACTGTCCAGGCCCTGCTCGTCACCTCCGGAAGCGTGGCGCAGCAGGTGCAGGACCAACTCGGGCCGATCCCCGAATCGACCGTGGTGGCCTGCATCGGGCCGCGCACGGCGCGGGATGCGGCGGCCATCGGCCTGCGCGTCGACGTCGTGGCCGATTCGCCCAGCGCCGAGTCCTTGATCCAGGCCCTGGTGCACGTCGCCCAATCCCGCTGACGGTTCGCGCACGCCCGGCCCGGCGACGTAGCATTGACGGGTGATAAACCCCGTCATCCGCCCGCGACGGTTGCGCACCACTCCCGCGCTCCGTCGCTTGGCCAGCGAAATCCGTCTGCACCCCTCCGAATTGGTTCTTCCGATGTTCGTGCGGGAGGGCAGCGGCGACCCGATGCCGATCCAGTCGATGCCCGGGGTGGTTCAGCACACCATTGACAGCGCCCGGCGGGCGGTGACCGAGGCCGCGGGAGCGGGCATCGGCGGCGTCATGCTCTTCGGGGTGCCGACCGTGCGCGACGCCGTCGGCTCCGGGGCGACCGATCCTGACGGCATCCTCAACGCCGCCACCCGCGCGCTGGCCGACGAGGTCGGCGACGCCCTCGTCGTGCAGACCGACCTCTGCCTCGACGAGTTCACCGACCACGGCCACTGCGGATTGGTCGGCGCAGACGGCAGCGTCGACAACGATTCCACCCTCGAGCGCTACTGCGACATGGCGCTCGTGCAGGCGGCCTCCGGCTCGCAGCTACTCGGCCTGAGCGGAATGATGGATGGCCAGGTTGCCGCCGTGCGCCAGGCGCTCGACCAGAACGGCTACGTCGATACGGCCGTGCTCGCCTACTCGGCCAAGTACGCCTCGGCCTTCTACGGTCCCTTCCGCGACGCGGTGGAGTCAACCCTCGACGGTGACCGGCGCAGCTACCAGCTCGACCCGGCGAACCGCCGGGAGGGCGTGCGCGAGGCCCGGCTCGACATCCAGGAGGGCGCCGACATCGTGATGGTGAAGCCCGCCGGCAGCTATCTCGACGTGCTCGCCGAGGTCGCCGCCGTCAGTGACGTTCCGGTCTGGGCCTACCAGGTATCCGGTGAATACGCGATGATTGAGGCCGCAGCCGCCCACGGCTGGATCGACCGCCGCCGGGCCGTCGAGGAGTCCGTGCTCAGCATCCGTCGCGCCGGAGCGGACGCCGTGCTCACCTACTGGGCGGTCGAACTGGCCACCTGGTTCAACGAAAGACAGGCCCGATGATGTCCCGCAACGACGATCTCTTCGCCCGCGCGCAGCGCGCCATCCCCGGCGGAGTGAACTCACCCGTTCGGGCCTTCCGGTCGGTCGGGGGCACCCCGCTGTTCCTGGTGAAAGCGAAGGGCGCCTACGTCACCGACTCGGACGGGCGTGAATACGTCGACCTGGTCAGCTCCTGGGGCCCGGCCATCCTCGGCCACGCCCACCCGGAGGTCGTGCAGGCGGTGCAGGATGCCGCCGCGCTCGGCCTGTCCTTCGGTGCCTCTACGCCCGGCGAGACCATCCTGGCCGAACTGATCGAGGAACGCGTCGGCGCGGTCGAGAAGCTGCGCCTGGTCTCGACCGGCACCGAGGCCACCATGACGGCCATCCGTCTGGCCCGCGGTTTCACCGGTCGCGACCTGCTGATCAAGTTCGCCGGGCATTACCACGGTCACTCGGACGGACTGCTGGCTCAGGCAGGGTCCGGCCTGGCCACGTTGGCCCTGCCCGGCTCGGCCGGGGTCACGGCAGCGACGGCCGCGCAGACCCTCGTGCTGCCGTACAACGACCTGGATGCCGTACGAGTCGCCTTCGAGGCGCACCCGGGCCGGATCGCCGCCGTGATCACCGAGGCGGCGGCGGCGAACATGGGTGTCGTGGCTCCCGACGCCGGCTTCAACGCCGCGCTCACCGCCCTCGCGCACGAGCAAGGCGCGCTCCTGATCATCGACGAGGTCCTCACCGGCTTCCGGGTGCATCCGGCCGGCTACTGGGGACTGGACACCGTGGGCCAGGGGCAGGCGGACTACACGCCGGACCTGTTCACCTACGGCAAGGTCATCGGCGGAGGCCTGCCGGTGGCGGCCCTCGGCGGTCGCGCCGACGTGATGGACTTCCTGGCTCCGAACGGCCCGGTCTATCAGGCCGGCACGCTCTCCGGGAACCCGGTGGCGGTCGCCGCCGGCATCGCCACCTTGCGGGCCCTGGACGAGAGCGTCTACGAGCGCATCGACGCCACCGCGCTGCTGCTCTCCGAGGCCGTCTCCGCCGCCTTCTCGGCCGAGGGCGTCGCGCACAGCGTGCAGCGGGCCGGCAACCTGTTCAGCTTCGTATTCGGTGCCGAAGCCGCCGCCAGCGCGCCTCGGAACTACGCTCAGGTGCAGCGCCAGGAGACGTTCCGCTACGGTCCGTTCTTCCACTCCATGCTGGATCAGGGCGTTTCGCTGCCGCCGTCCGTGTTCGAGGCCTGGTTCGTCTCCAACGCCCACGACGAGAGCGCGGTCGGCTGGATCCTTGACGCCCTCCCTGCCGCAGCGAAGGCCGCGGCCGCCGCGACCCCGCAGGTGTGACCTGCAGGTGTGACCCGTACACCCGGGAGTTATTCCTTTGTGAGGTTCCGACAGGTGGATTTCGTCCCGGAACAGGCAGACTAGACGCATGGCTTCCCTCCGCGTTCACCCTGACCGGCTTGAGATCCACCTCACGAAAGCGGAGAAGACCCTCGCCCTGCGGCGCGAGGACATCGTCGTGCCGCGCGGGAACATCCGTTCGGTGACGATCACGGATGACCCGTGGATCTGGATCCGCGGGATCCGTTCTCCCGGGGTGGGCCTGCCCCTGGTGGTCGCGGTGGGCACCTGGAAGTTCCGCGGCGGCAAGGACTTCCTGGCGATCAAGCGCAAGCGCCAGGCGGTCGTGATCGACCTCATTGACGACGAGTTCTCCCGGGTGATCCTGACCACCAACCACGCCCCGGACCTGATCGCGTCGCTCAAGCTCGGCGGTTGACCGTCCCACTGGTCGAGCACGTCCGCTGTCGAACCGATTCGACGGAGATTCTACCGATTCCGGACTGAGACGGATGTTTAGGGCCTGTTTTGAGCAAAATCTCCGTCGGATTCGTTCGGGACGACGTTAAGCCGCAGCGGCAGCGGCAGCGGCAGCGGCAGCCACAGCCGCAGCCTCGGAGTCGCGTGCTAGCGGCGCACGTCGACGACGGTTCGACCGTGCATGGTGCCCGCGAGGATGCCCGCGGCGGCATCGAAGCTCGCCTCCAGCGGGATCACCTGGGTGAGGTGGTCGAGCAGGCCCAGGTCGAGGTCCGAGGCGAGGCGCTGCCAGGCCTCCTCGCGCTGGGCGAGCGGAGCCTCGACCGAATTGATCCCGATCAGGCTGACGGCGCGCAGGATGAAGGGCATGACCGTGGCCGGAAGGTCGGCCCCCTGGGCCAGGCCGCAGGAGGTGACCACTCCGCCGTAGTTCGTCTGGGCGAGGACGTTGGCGAGGGTGGCGCTGCCGACCGAATCGACGGCCCCGGCCCAGCGCTGGCCCTGCAGCGGTTTGCCGGCCTCGCTGAGGGTGCGGCGATCGACGAGTTCGACGGCACCGAGCCCGCGCAGGTAGTCCCCGAGCTCATCGATGCGGCCGGTTGACGCGTGCACCTGGAAGCCGCGGGCGGCGAGCAGTGCCACGGCGACGCTGCCGACCCCGCCGGCAGCGCCGGTCACGAGCACGGCACCGGACTCCGGCGTGACCCCACCCCGTTCGAGGCCGAGCACGGACAGCATGGCGGTGAACCCGGCCGTGCCGATCGCGGCGGCCCGCACGGCGCTGATACCGTTAGGCAGCCGCACCAGGGAGCCCCCCGACACGCGGGCCCGTTCGGCCAACCCGCCGTGGTGCGTCTCGCTCAGACCGGCCCCGTTGAGGATGACCTGGTCTCCGGCCGACCAGCGCGGGTCGGCGCTCTGCTCGACCGTTCCGACCAGGTCGATCCCGGCGACCAGGGGCCAGGCGCGCACGACCCCGGGGCGGCCCATCAGGGCGAGCCCGTCCTTGTAGTTGATGCTTGAGTACTCGACCGCGATGGTGACGTCGCCGGCCATCAGGAAGCCGTCGTCAACCACGCGAATGGCCGCGCTCTGCGTCTTCCGGCCCTCGGCATTTTCGATGCGGTCGACGACGATGGCCCGGAACTCAGTCTCAATACCCATGCGTCGAGACTACGCGGGCGTTCGGGTCAGGTGGTCAGGTGACGTCGCGCTTCCAGCTGACCGCATAGCCGATCACGGTCGCGGCGAGCATGTAGGCCAGGAGGACGAGCCCGCCCTGCCACCACTCGAGCAGCGCCGCCGGGGTGCCTCCCGGCGCGGCGAGGGTGAAAAAGCTCGCGCCGACCAGGGCATCGGAGGCGGCCCCCGGCAGGTAGTTGCCGATCCCTCGCGTCACGTCGGTGAACAGGGATGCGAAGCGCAGCAGCGGTTCGACGAACTGGGTGAAGGCGAGCACGATGACGATCGACGCCACTTGGCTATGCACGAGCACGCCGAGGCCCACACCGATGGTCGACCAGATGGCCATGGCGAGCACCGTGCGGCCGATCAGCGCCCAGGTAGCGCTATCGGCCAGCAGCGGGTCGACGTCGAACGCGTTGATGACGAGCGCGCCGACGCCGACGGATGCGAGCAGCGCGACGACCCCGAAGACCGCGCCGACCACGAAGAGAGCGATCGTCTTGGCCCCGAGCACCTGGGCCCGCCTGGGATTGGCGAGGAACGTGGGGGTGAGGGTCTGGTGCCGGAATTCGCCCGTGGTGGCGAGGGCCCCGAGCAGAACCGGGAAGACATAGCCGACGGATGACGCGAAGCTGTAGATCAGGGGTGGGAGGCTGCCGAACCCGGCGAGTCCCTGGGATCCGGTACCGGCGGCATCCGGGCTGATCGCGCCGCTCTCGATCCCCGCGAACAGCGCCGAGAGGCCGCCGGCGAGCAGGGCGATATAACCGAACATGACCGCGGCGAGGACCCACCACAGGCGCGTTGTGCCGAGCTTGGCGAACTCGGCACCGAGGGCGCGGCTGAAGGACGTCATCGCGACTCGCCTCCGTTTCCGTTTGCGTGGCCGTTCACGAGGGCGAGGAATGCCTCCTCGAGCCCCTTCCTCTCCCGGTGCAAAGCGCTGAGTTCCACCCCGGCCGAGAACGCGATGTGGCCGATCAGGGCCGGGTCGGGCGCAGCGGCGAACAACCCGGTGCGCCCGGTGGAAAACTCGATGCCGGCCTGGCTGAGGGCGGCCTCAAGAGCAGTGCGGTCGGGGGAGTCGACCAGGATGCGCGGCGCCGCCTCGGTCTCGAGGCTCGACAGGGTGCCTCGGTGCACGAGGGCTCCGTCGGCGATGATGATCACGTCGTCGACGCTCTGCTGCACCTCGGAGAGCAGGTGGGAGCTGACCAGGACCGTGCGCCCCTCGTCGGCCATGGTGCGGAGGAAGCCGCGGATCCATTTGATCCCCTCCGGGTCGAGCCCGTTGATCGGCTCGTCCAACACGAGCACGCCGGGGTCGCCGAGCAGGGTGAAGGCCAGGCCGAGCCGCTGCCGCATGCCGAGCGAGAAGCCGCCGACACGCTGGGCGCCGTGTGCGCCGAGGCCGACCGTGTGCAGCACCGCGTCGATGCGGGCGGCGGGCAGCCCCGCCGCGATGGCGTAGACCGCCAGGTGGTTCCGGGCACTGCGGCCGGGATGGAAGCTGGCTGCCTCCAGGGCGGCCCCGACGGTCTGCAGCGGGCGCGGCAGGTCACGGTAGCGGATGCCGTCGATGGTGGCCGTGCCGGACGTGGGCGCGACCAGCCCGAGCAGCATGCGCAGCGTGGTGGTCTTTCCGGCGCCGTTGGGGCCGAGAAAGCCGGTGACCCGGCCGGGCTCCACGGTGAAGGACAGGTTGTCCACCGCGGTGACGTTGCCGAACGTCTTGGTGATGTTGCTGAACTCGATGACCGCGCCGACCGGCATCCGTTCCCCCTTCGTTGCTGGTAGTCCCGCGCTGATAGTCGATCTCTGGGATCTGGTTCCAGCCTAGGGGCGGAGACGACCGGGTCAGGTGACGCGGAGGAAGACGCTCAGTGCGGCGAGCAGCCGGGCCACCTCATCGACGGTGTTGTAGGGGGCGAGGCCGATCCGCAGGCCGCCACGGTCGCCGAGTCCGAGGTGCCGGGAGGCTTCGAGGGCGTAGAACGAGCCGGCGGGGGCGAGGATGCCCTGCTTGCACAGGTGGCGGGACGCATCCGCGGTGTCGTGGCCGGTGAACGTGACCAGCACGGTGGGTGTGCGCACGGCAGCCCTCGAGTGCAGTCGCGCCCCCGGCAGCTCCGCCAGGCCGGCCTCCAGTTTGCCGCGCAGGGTCTCCTCGTGGTGTTCGAGAGCCTGGGACGAGCGGATCAGGCGCTCCCGCCGAGAGGCCCCGGCCGGCGCGGCGTCGCCGAGGCCGGCGAGGAATTCGACGGCAGCCGTGACCCCCGCCATCGTCTCGTAGGGGAGCGTGCCCAGCTCGAAACGCTCGGGCACCTGGTCGCTCGAGGGCACCAGCTTGTCGGGATATATCGTTTCGAGCAGCGCGGGCGCGGAAGCGAGAATCCCGCAGTGCGGACCGAAGAACTTGTAGGCCGAGCAGACGAAGAAGTCCGCTCCCAGCGCCGCGACGTCCACCGACGCGTGCGGCGTGTAGTGCACGCCGTCGACGTAGAGGAGCGCGCCGACGGAATGTGCGAGCCGGGCGATCGCCGCCACGGGCGGGCGGGTGCCGATCAGGTTGGAGGCGGCGGTCACGGCTACCAGCCGGGTGCGCTCGCTGAGGACCGCGGCGATGTCCGGGACGCTCAGCTCACCGGTGGCCGGGTCGAAGTCCGCCCAACGCACCGTGGCGCCGGCCCGGTCGGCGGCCTGCATCCACGGGCGGATGTTCGCGTCGTGGTCGAGCCGGGTGACCACGACCTCGTCGCCCGGGCCCCATCCGGCGGACAGGGCGTTCGCCAGGTCGTAGGTCAGCTGCGTGGCGCTGCGTCCGTAGACGATTCCGCGTTCTTCGGCGCCGAGCAGATCCGCCATGGCGCTCCGGAACCCGGTGACGGCGTCCTCCGCGTTCTGCTGGGAGGTACTTCCGGTTCCCCGGATCGAGAGCGGACCGGTCAGCGTCGACGCGATCGCGGAACCGACCGCCAGGGGGGTCTGGGTGCCGCCCGGGCCGTCGAAGAAGGCCGTGCCGGTGGCGAGGGCGGGAAAGCTGGGTCGGATCGTCTGCGCATCAAAGGTCACAGTGCATCCAATCACAGCCCCGCCTCCTGCCCCGGGGAAGTAGCATGTCGGCATCTGCGAGAGGGCGCACCGCGGCCGGTCAGGCCCGGGTGTGCGCGTCAGCGTGGGCGGTGGCGTGGGCCGCGCACGCCGGGGCCTTGGCAGCGACGCAGCCCGGGCAGACGACGAGCTGTTCCCGGCAGGAGGGATCTCGGCAGTTGAGCAGGTTCTTCGTCGGTTCACCGCACACCAAGCAGCGCCCGATCACGGCGGTATGGTCGCTGAAGTCCAGCGACATCCGCTGGTCGAAGACGTAGAGCGAACCGTTCCAGAGGCCGTCGTCGCCGAAGGCCTCGCCGTAGCGCACGACGCCGCCGTCAAGCTGGTAGACCTCGCCGAAGCCGCGCTCCTTCATCAGGGAACTGAGCACCTCGCAGCGGATGCCGCCGGTGCAGTAGGTGACGACGGGCTTGTCCTTGAGGTGGTCGTACGTGCCGCTCTCCAGCTCAGCCACGAACTCGCGGGTGTTGGCGACATCCGGCACGATCGCGTTCTGGAAGCGGCCGATCTCGGCCTCGAACGCGTTGCGGCCGTCAAAGAAAACGACCTCGTCGCCTCGCTCACCGACGAGGGCGTGCAGCTCGGCCGGGGAGAGCTTGGCGCCGCCGCCGACCACGCCGCCGGCGTCGACGCGCAACTCGCCGGGTGCGCCGAAGCTCACGATCTCATCCCGCACCTTCACGACCAGCCGGGGGAAGTCGAGGCTCAAACCCTGCTCATCGAGCC
This sequence comes from Cryobacterium sp. TMT1-62, assembly GCF_004403145.1. Classification (NCBI taxonomy): domain Bacteria; kingdom Bacillati; phylum Actinomycetota; class Actinomycetes; order Micrococcales; family Microbacteriaceae; genus Cryobacterium; species Cryobacterium sp. TMT1-62. Next base: position 28,801 of record NZ_SOGZ01000026.1, read on the forward strand.
CGGTGCCCTCGCTCCACTTGACGTCGAGATTCTTGAACGGGGCGTAGTCCCGAGTCTTGCGCAGATAGCGCTTGATCGCGGGAAGATCGCCGCCGACGGTGCCGTTGAGGCCGTCGGTGGAGATCAGGATTCGCCCGCGCAGGCCCAGCGATTCGCACAGGTCTCGCTGCCAGAGACGCACGGCTTCGGGGTCGGCCAGAGGGGTGAAGACGTAGTAGAGCAGGATCTTCGGAATAGCCACCGCGCCATTTTACCGAGTTCGCCGGCTGGTATTCGGCTGATATCCGGGTGGGTGCCTGGATGGGGGGCGCGGGCCGGGTGGCCGGCTGGCTAAGCTTCTGGCAACCAATTGGAGGCCCAATGGCCCAGAACGATCCTCTCGCCCGGTTCGGCGCTGTACCGCTATTCACGCTGACGAGCACGGACATGACCGACGGAGTGCCCCTCACCGCGGCGCAGTACGGCACCGGCTCCGGCGGCCGGAACCTGTCCCCGCACCTGGAGTGGTCGGGATTCCCGGCCGACACGAAGAGTTTCGCGGTGACCCTGTACGACCCGGACGCTCCGACCGGGTCCGGATTCTGGCATTGGGCGGTCGTCAACCTGCCGGCCGACTGCGTGGCCCTGCCCGCAGACGCCGGCGCTCCGGGCGGCCGGCTGCTGCCGAGGGGTGCCGTGACCCTGCCCAATGAAGGCCGTCAGTCGGCTTTCGTCGGCGCGAGCCCTCCGGCCGGCACCGGCACGCACCGGTACCAGTTCATCGTGCACGCGGTCGACGTGGCCCGGCTCGACATCGACCCGGACTCCACGCCGGCCGTGCTGGGGTTCAACCTGCACTTCCACACCCTGGCGCGCGCGGTGCTCGAGGCCACGGGTGTGCACGGAGGAGCCGCCCACAACCCCTGAGCTGAGGTCTTCCGAGGTTGTCCACGGGCGACAAGGCGCCGCTGACGGAGTACGCGGCCAGCCAGGCGGTCGACGGCATGATCGTCGTCAACGCGAACTACCGGATGGCGACGCGCTTCCAGCTGAAGCACATGTTGGACGACGGCAACGAGGTGTTGCGCTGGGTGGCCCGCCACATCGAGGAGTTCGGCGGGGATACCCACCGGATCGTGCTCGAACATCGCCGACATCTCGGTGATGTTCGAGCGCGGATTCGTGCTGAGCCTGAATCTTCTGCGGATGCTGCTGCCGGAGCGCGGCCGCGGGGTCGTGCTGCGTACCGCGGCCCGGTTCATGTCCCCGATCGAGTGGCTCGAGCGTGGGTTCCCGCCGGTGTTCGTGACCACCTCGGAGCGTGACCACTTCTACCGGGCAAACCTCAATTTCATCGCTGCGCTGCGCCGGCGCTCCATCGCGGTCGACGCGCTGATCTACGACCGGAAGCAGACCAACACGCGCCACACCTGGCAGCAGGACGCCGCACATCCGGAATCGCAAGAGGTCTACCGCCGCCTGGGTGCCTTCGTGCGCCGCGTCGCCGGGGTGCCGCTCGCGGCCGTCGCAACCGTCGCAACCGTCGCAACCGTCGCAACCGTCGCAACCGTCGCTTAGAACGTTCATGGCGCACCCTGTGGAAGCCGGCGCATGTTCTACGGTCCGCCAGCTTCCACCGGGTGCGCCGCGACCAATGCGGGCCGCAGAGAAACCTTCGGACATCGGCTCACCGGGTCCGACAGGCCCGACTTTCGGGGCCGATATCGGAACCGCGGTCGACCACCGGGGGCAAGGTCAGGCTTGGGCGCCCGTGGCGGCGAGCACGCCGCCGAGGCCGATCATCATGACGCCGCCGCCCGCGGAGAGGTGCTCCATGCGGCGGGGGGACGAGGCGAACCAATCGCGGGCCGAGCCTGCCGCGAGGGCCCACACGCTGTCGCCGAGCAGGGCAAGCAGCACGAACACAAGGCCCAGGGTCAGCAGCTGAAGCGGGACGGCCCCGGCCGAGTAGTCCACGAACTGGGGCAGCACGGCCACGAAGAACACGATCGACTTGGGGTTGCTGATCCCCACGACCGATCCCTCGGCCAGCAGGCGCCACTTCGTCTTCGGCACGCTGCTCAGACCGATGCTCCGGGCGGCCGCGTGCCGGTGCCGGATGGCCTGCACGCCGAGGTAGACGATGTACGCGGCGCCGGCGAACTTGATCGTCGTGAACACCACGATCGACCCGGTCACGATTGCGCCGAGGCCCAGCGCGACGGCCGCGACCACCGGGATCAGCCCGAGGGCGTTGCCGAGCACGCTCAGCAGGCCGCCGAGGCGTCCGAGCGCCAGGGACCGCCCGATCACGAACAGCACGGTGGGTCCGGGCAGCACGATCAGGGCGACGGATGCCAGCGCGAACGTCAGCAGGTTGGGCGATGGGACCATATACGAAAGGTTAACCCGGCCGGGAGTCCGGGGCATCCGCTGTCGCGAGTGTGCCTGGTCCGGTCGAGAGTGACCCGCGGAACGGGCACGCTCAACCGGAGGCACTGTGGTAATCGTGCAGGTTCCGGTCGTGCGGGCCCGGATGCTTGTGGCTCGCGGCAGCAGAATGCGCCCCGGCACCGCCGGTGGCTAGCCTCTCAAGATGCACATGCTCTGGCGCACCCTCCTGCACTCCTTCCTCTCCCGCTTCGGCCCGCGCCTGGGCCACTACGATGTGGCCAGCACCCGGTTCATCACTTTGCCGACCGACCAGGACATCCTTCGGCATATGAACAACGGCGTATACCTGTCGATCATGGACATCGCCCGCTTCGACATGCTGCACCGTACCGGCATCTGGGCGATCTTCCTGAAGCGCGGATGGTACCCGGTGGTGGTGTCGGAGACGATTAGCTTCCGCAAGTCGCTGACCCTCGGCCAGAAGTTCACGGTGGAGTCGCGCATCCTGGGCTTCGACGAGAAGGCCGTCTACGTGGAGCAGCGGTTCGTGCGGCCGGACGCCGACGGAACCCCGGAGATCTATGCGCAGGGCTTCATCCGCGGACGGTTCCTGAAGCGCAGCGGAGGGGTCGTGGGCATCGACGAGCTCGTCGACGCCGTGGGCGCGGTGCCCGAGGACGTGACGGTGCCGGCCTGGCTGCTCGAGTGGAGCGCGGATGTCGCGATGCCCGCCACCCGCGCCGCCGCCCCCAGCCACTGGACCTGAGTGGGAGCGCCACGCGCCGTGTCTGCCGTGTCAGCCGAGCCCGGGGTCCTGCGGCACCCTCGCCCGTAGCCCGAACGAATTCGACGGAGATTCTGCCCGAATCAACCCGAAACAGTACGGAAATGCAGTTTTGCCCGAGAATCTCCGTCGAATTGGTTCGACGCCGGGCCTGGCGTGGCGCCTGTGCTGACCAGCGTCCACGCGGGGCGATCAGCTCTGATCCTCCGCGAGCGACACAACCAATCGATCAGGACTAGACGGTGGGTTCGGTGGCCTTCTTGGGCGGGATGAGCTCACTGTAGTACTCGACGTGGGGCTTGTAGTGGGTCCGGGCGGGTATCGGCTGGCCGGTGCGCGCCGCAACGAGACGGTCGAAGTAGTAGTCCCAGAACGGGCCGACGGTGGCGGCCTCCGCGGCGGAGTGCAGGCGCTGGCCGAAGGTGAGGGTGGTCATCCCCGCCCCCTCGACGAGGTGCAGAATCACGTGCCGGGCGGCGGCACCCTCGCCGATGTCGGCGGTGAACCGCTTCGGCGGGATGCACTTGATAATGCTCACGTACTCCCACTCGGCATCCGCTTCGTCCAACTTGAATCGCACGGCGCCGGTCTCGGGAGCGCCCGTGTAGGTTCCGATCCAGCCCTGGAGACCGGCGGACCGGCTCACGCTCGCCCAGACGTCGTCCTTCGACGCGCTGAAGAGCCGGTCGAGCATGAGGTACAGACCGTCTTCGCGATAGGCAAGGCGTCCGGTTGGCTTGAATGACATGCGAACCTCCACGGTGAGTGAGGCACGGGCCTCAGTACAAAACTATGCCCTTCTCCGGGCGGGGATCAACAGCCACGCCCTCCGGCCGGGACCCGGCGCCTACCCCTCGAGCACCGCCATCGCCGCATTGTGACCGCCGATGCCGCTGACGCCGCCGCCGCGTCTGGCGCCCGCCCCACAGATCAGAATCCGCGGATGCTCCGTCGCCACCCCCCAACGCTCGGCCGCGGTGGATCGCGGCGCGTCGTCCTCGAGGAACGGCCATTCCAGAGGACCGTGGAAGATGTTGCCGCCGGGGAGGTTGAGGGCGTGCTCCAGGTCGAGCGTGGTCTTCGTCTCGATGCAGGGCCGGCCGGCGGCATCGCTCAGCAAGAGGTCCTCGATGGGTTCGGCCAGAACGGAATTCAGCGACGCCAGAACGGCGGCTTGCAGCCGGTCGCGGCTGACGTCGTTGTTCTCCTCGGTGAGCCAGCGGTGCGGGGCGTGCAGCGCGAACACCGTGAGGGTCTGCGCGCCGGCGGCGACGAGCTCGGGGGAGAGGATGCTCGGGTCGCTGAGCGAGTGGCAGTAGATCTCGCAGGGCAGCAGCTCGGGGAAGCCGTCGTGGTCGGCCTGGTCGTAGGCGCTCTCCAGCTGCGTCAGGGTCTCGTTGATGTGGAAGGTGCCGCCGAACGCGGCCTCGGGGGACACGTCCTCGTCGCGCAGCAGCGGCAGTCGGCGGAGCAGCAGGTTCACCTTGACCTGCGCGCCCTCCGGTTTGGCGTCGGGCCCCGCGCTCGGCCCGGCACTCGGGCCGGCACCCGGCTCGACGTCGGGGCGCACGGATGCCGGCGCGGCCTCGCCGAGGAGACCCCGCAGCACCCACGGGGCGACGTTGGCGAGCACGTGCCGGCCCTGAACGACCCGCAGGGCGCCGCCGTGCCGGTAGCTCACCTCGCCCTCCGGCGTGACGCCGGTGACCTCGGCCTCCGTCACGATCCGGGCGCCGGCCTGCCGGGCGGCCTTCTCCAGCTCGCCGGAGACGGCGCCCATGCCGCCGACCGGCACGTCCCAGTCCCCGGTCCCGTTGCCGATGACGTGGTACAGGAAGCAGCGGTTCGCGTCGAGCTCCGCGCTGTCCAGCGACGTGAAGGTGCCGATCAGGCCGTCGGTGGCGACCACCCCGCGCACGAGGTCGTTCTGGAAGCGATCACGGAGCGCGCCGCCGAGCGGCCGCTCGAAGAACTGCTCCCAAAGCATGTCGTCTCCGAGAAGAGTCCTGGCCTCCGAGCGCGTGGGCAGCGGCTCGCAGACGGTGGGGAAGAGCGCCCGGGCAACGCTCTCCGTGTCACGGTAGAAGGCATTCCAGGCAGAAAAATCGGCGGCCGCGCCGACCCGGTCGAAGCTGGCGCGGGTGGCCGGCTCGTCGCCGCGGTCGACCAGGAGTCCGGTTCGGGTGTCGGCCGGATCGGGGGTGTACGAGGAGTACCGGCGCCGGGCCAGCCCGATCTCGAGACCGAGTTCGTCGATGATTCGCTGCGGCAGCAGGCTGACCAGGTAGGAGTAGCGCGAGAGCCGCGCGTCGACGCCGGGGAAGGCCGGGGCGGAGATGGCCGCGCCTCCGACGTGTTCGCCCTGCTCGAGTAGGAGAACGCTTTTGCCGGCCAGGGCCAGATAGGCGGCGGCCGTCAGGCCGTTGTGTCCGCCGCCGATGATCACGACATCGTGTGTGGGTTCGCTCATGCACCGAGACTACTCAGGAACCGAGGCCAGCCCGGGGCGTCGGGCCCGCGCAGCTTGACCGCCCGGCCGGGTCAGTCGGCACGTGCGAGCGTGCCGAGCTCGACGGCGTCGCCGCTCATCGACCAGGTGCCGACGAGCCGGTTGCAGCCGTCGGTGCCGGTGGAGCATCCGGTCAGGCCCAGCGCGAGGGCGACGGCGGCGAAGGCGAGCACAGCGGTTGGCTTCGTCATGGTGGGGCTCCGTTCACGGGTGTCGACGCGAGCCGCCGGACGCGCCCGTTCAACGATCAAAGCCGGGGAAGGTCAGCCTGTCACCGGGGCGGCGACCAGTTCCACGGCGCGGGCCAGGGCGTCGCGCACGGCGAGCACGCCCGGTCGGCTGGCACTCGAGCGCCGGGCCGAGGAGAAGACGGTGCGGAGCGGCCCGCCGGGCAGCTCGACACCGCGAACGGTCGGCATCTTCCCGGCCCAGATCAGGTCCGGCAGGATGCCGACGGCATTGCCGGATTCGATCAGGCGGATGTGCGCGATCAGGTCGGCCGTCTCGAACCTCACGTCGGGCTCGAATCCCGCCGACCGGCAGAGCTGGGTCGCCCAGTGCCGTGAGGCGGTTCCCTCCGGCTCCATCACCCAGGGCAGATCGGCGGCGTCGGCGAGCGACGCTGCCGCCGCGCGGCCGCCGCGCGAGGGCGGAACGGCCAGCCGGAGCGCATCCGTCGCCAGGTTCACACGGTCCAGGTCAGGCCAGTGCACCCGGGTGTGCCCGGGATACTGTTCGGCGAGCACGAGGTCGAAATCGCGCGCAGACACCTCGAACAGGCCGCGCTCCGGCTCGCGCTCGGTGACCTCGACCCGCAGTTCGGGGAACTCCTCGGCGAGCAACGTGAGGGCCTGAGGGATGAGGGCGTGCGCCGCGGACTGGAACAGGGCCACGCGCACCGTGCCGGACACGGTCGTCAGCGACGCGGTCATCTCCGCCTCGGCCAGTTCCAGCCGTTCGAGCAGGTAGGTCGTGTGCAGCACCAGAACCTCGGCCTGCGGGGTGAGCCGCACCCGGCGCCCGACCTTCTGCAACAGGGAAACCCCGGCCTCTTTCTCCAGTAGCGCGAGCTGCTGCGACACGGCGGACGGGCTGTAAGCGAGGGCCTCGGCGACTCCCGCCAGGGTGCCGCGGATCTTGAGCTCGTGCAGCAGACGCAGTCGGCGCACATCCAGCATCCGTCACCCTCCTCGATCGTCTCAATACTGATCATAAATGCTAATCAATATCGATCATAAAGATTCGCTTTTGCTAAAGGAACGAAAACCTCACACTGAGATCAGCCGTCCGCCGTGAACGAAAGAACTAGCCTCGTGACCATGACCAACTCCACTCCATCCGTGCAGCACGATCTCAGCGCCGATGTGGTCGCCCTCGTGCAGAAGTGGCTCGCCGAGAGCGCCACGATCCCCGCCGACCTGTCGGCCCAGCGCCTCGCCGGCGTGCTGAAAGACCCGAACGGGCTCGACTTCACCGTGGGCTTCGTCGACGGCGTCATGCGCCCGGAAGACCTCATGGTCGCCGGCTACAACCTGCAGAAGGTTGCGAAACAGGCGCCCGGCTTCCTGCCCTCCTACCTGCGCGCGGCCATCGGCCTCGGCGGCGTGCTCGGCCCGGTGGTGCCCTGGGTGGTCATCCCCGCCGCGCGAAAGGTGCTGCGCCAGATGGTCGGGCACCTGGTCGTGGACGCCACGCCCGAGAAGCTCGGTCCGGCGATCGCCCACCTGCGCGAGTCCAGCAACCGGCTCAACATCAACCTGCTCGGCGAGGCCGTGCTCGGGGAGAAGGAGGCGCTGCGCCGCCTCGAGGGAACCCGCGCCCTGCTGGCCCGCGACGACGTGGACTACGTCTCGATCAAGGTCTCCTCCATCGCCAGCCAGCTGTCGATGTGGTCCTTCGACGAGGCCGTCGACCGCGTCGTCGAACGCCTGACCCCGCTCTACGAGCTGGCGGCGGGGGGCGGTTCGACCACCGGGGGCGGCTCCACCACCGGGGCCAAGTTCATCAACCTCGACATGGAGGAGTACCGCGACCTCGACCTCACCATCGCGGTGTTCGAGCGCATCCTCGACCAGCCTCAGCTGCTGCACTTGGAGGCCGGCATCGTGCTGCAGGCCTATCTGCCCGACGCCCTCGGGGCCCTGCAGGGTCTTACCCACTGGGCGCAGGGCCGCCGGGCCGCGGGCGGAGCCCCGATCAAGGTGCGCGTCGTCAAGGGCGCCAACCTGGCGATGGAACACGTCGACTCGGCCGTGCACGACTGGCCGCTGGCGACCTACTCCACCAAGCAGGACAGTGACACGAACTACAAGCGCGTGCTCGACTGGGCCTTCACCCCGCAGAACACGGATGCCGTCAAGATCGGCGTCGCCGGCCACAACCTCTTCGACGTGGCCTGGGCCCATCTCCTGGCCACGAAGCGCGGCGTGGACGACCGGGTCGAGTTCGAGATGCTGCTGGGCATGGCCACCAGCCAGGCCGAGGCCGTGAGCCGCGACGTCGGCCGCCTCCTGCTCTACACGCCCGTCGTGAACCCGGCCGAATTCGACGTGGCCATCAGCTACCTGATCCGCCGCCTCGAGGAGAACGCCAGCCAGGACAACTTCATGTCGGCGGTGTTCGAGCTGACGAGTTCCCCGCAGCTCTTCGACCGCGAGAAGGAGCGGTTCCTGGCCTCTCTCGCGGGCCTCGACGCGGTCGTCCCACAGCCGAACCGCCGCCAGGACCGTACCCAGGTCACCCAGCTCGATGCAGCCGGCCGCGGCGAGGTACCCGCAAGCGAATCCGGCGATGACGAGGATGAATTCGGCGACGAGTCCGGCGTCGGGCTCACCGCAGCCGTGCTCGGGCTCACCCGCGGCTCGGTCGAGAGCCTGCCGCACCCCGGTTTCCACAACGAACCCGACACAGACCCGTCCCTGCCCGCGAACCGGGCCTGGGGTCGTCACATCCTGAGCCGGGTCGAGACCTCCACGCTCGGGCTGGACGCCATCCGTGACGCCCGGGTCAGCGACCCGGCCGAGCTGGACCGCCTGATTGAGGCCGCGGCGGCCTGCGGCGCCGCCTGGGGGCAGCGCACCGGAGCGGAGCGCGCCGCAGTGCTTCACCGGGCCGGGCTCGCGCTCGCCGCGAACCGCGACCGCCTGATCGAGGTGATGGCCGCCGAAACCGGTAAGACCATCGCCGAGGGTGACCCCGAGGTCAGCGAGGCGATCGACTTCGCCCACTACTACGCCGAACGGGCCCGCGACCTCGACGCCGTGCAGGGTGCGATCTTCGTGCCCTCGAAGCTGACCGTGGTCACCCCGCCGTGGAATTTCCCGGTAGCCATCTCCGCCGGCGGCGTGCTCGCCGCCCTCGCGGCCGGCTCCGGCGTCATCGTCAAGCCCGCCAAGCTCGCCCAGCGTTCCGGCGCGGTCATGGTCGAGGCGCTCTGGGAAGCCGGCGTGCCGCGCGACCTGCTCGTGCTCGTGGACCTCGCCGACCGGGAACTGGGTACCCGCCTGATCTCGCACCCGGCCGTCGACCGCGTCATCCTGACCGGGGGCTACGAGACCGCGCAGCTGTTCCGCAGCTTCCGCGAGGACCTGCCCCTCCTGGCCGAGACAAGCGGCAAGAACGCCATCATCGTCACTCCCTCCGCCGACCTCGACCTCGCCGCCGCCGATGTCATCAAAAGCGCCTTCGGGCACGCCGGGCAGAAGTGCTCGGCCGCGAGCCTGGTCATCCTGGTCGGATCGGTCGCCAAATCGGAGCGCTTCATCAGTCAGTTGACGGATGCCGCGACCTCCCTGCGCGTCGGCCGCCCCTCCGACCCGGTCACCCAGATGGGCCCCATCATCGAGCCGGCCGAGGGCAAGCTGCGCCACGCCCTCACCACGCTCGGCGTCGGCGAAAAGTGGCTGGTCGAGCCCCAGCAGCTCGACGAGTCCGGCACCCTCTGGTCGCCGGGCATCCGCACCGGGGTGCTGCCCGGCTCCTACGTGCACCTGACCGAGTTCTTCGGGCCCGTGCTCGGAGTGATGCACGCCCGCAACCTGGCGGAAGCCATCCGTTTCCAGAACGCGGTCGACTACGGCCTCACCTCGGGGCTGCACTCGCTCGACCCGGCCGAGCTGACCGAATGGCTGGACACGATCGAGGCCGGCAACCTCTACGTGAATCGTGGCATCACCGGCGCGATCGTGCAGCGCCAGCCCTTCGGCGGCTGGAAGCGCTCGGCCGTGGGACCGGGCACCAAGGCCGGCGGCCCGAACTACCTGTACGGGTTCGGCAGCTGGGTGAGCGAAGCCGGCCGCAACAGCTCGACGCTCCACCTGCGCGGCCTCGACCAAACCGTCACCGCCCTGATAGAGGCGGCGCAGACCGTGCTCGACTACGCGGACTTCGACGTGCTGCGCCGGTCGGCGCTGAGTGACGCGCTGGCCTGGCGCGACGAGTTCGGCGCGGTCAGGGACGTCTCAGACCTCGGTCTCGAACGCAACCTGTTCCGCTACCGCCCGCTGCCCGTCACCGTGCGCCTGACCGAGGCCGGCACCCTCGCCGACCTGCTGCGCGTGATCATTGCCGCGACCCTGTCGACGGCGTCGTTCGAGGTCTCCAGCGCCATCCCGGTGCCGCCGATGGTGCGCAACGTGCTCGCCGAGCGCGAGATCGCGGTCTCGGTCGAGAGCGACGACGAATGGCTGCAGCGGGCCGAGGCCGGTGGCATCCGCACCAGCCGGGTGCGCCTGATCGGCGGGGACCGCCTGACAGGGGCGCAGGCGGAGGCCTCCCGCCTGGCCCACGCGCTCGGCGGCAGCCCGGACATCGCGGTGTACGCACACCCCGTCACCCAGGCCGGCCGGGTCGAGCTGCTCCCGTTCCTGCGCGAGCAGGCGATCTCGATCACGGCGCACCGCTTCGGCAACCCGAGCACACTCTCCGAGGGGATCATCTAGGGGCCGGGCTGCGGCCCGTGCGACGGCGGTCGACCACAAGGCTAAAATAGGACTTTGGTGGCCGCAGTCTGCGGTCGACTGCACCAGCAGGAGTGCGGACAACGATCAGGCTTCTGGTGCACAATGATCGAGGCGCGGCTGACCACTGCTGCAATTCGACAGGGGATCCACAGTTGGACGGTAACGCAACGACGACGCACCGCAATGTCGCCCTGCTGTCGGTGGCGACCGAGCTCGCCCCGCAGGTCACGACCTCGGTGGACATCGATCGTCGCCTGCAGCCGGCCCTCAAACGGCTGAAGCTGCCGAGCGGCCTGCTCCAGCGGGTGGCGGGCGTGCACGAGCGCCGCAACTGGGCGCCCGGCCAGGCCTTCGACGACGCGGCCGTCGCGGCCGGCACGCGCGCCCTGGCCGCCGCCGGCATCCAACCGGGCCAGGTCGGCCTGATGATCAACACCTCGGTGACCCGCAAGCACCTCGAGCCCTCGGTGGCCGTGCGCATCCACCACGGCCTCGGCCTGCCCTCCTCGGCCACGAACTTCGACATCGCGAACGCCTGCCTCGGTTTCGTCAACGGCATGACCCTGGCCGCACAGCTGATCGACTCCGGCCAGGTGCAGTACGCCGTGATCATCGACGGGGAGGACGCCGACGAGATCCAGACCAACACGATCGAGCGCCTCGGCCGCCCGGACATCAACCGCAAGGACTTCATGAGCGAGTTCGCGAGCCTGACGCTCGGCTCCGGCGCGGCCGCGGCCGTGCTCGGTCGGGCCGACGCGCATCCGGAGGGGCACCGCATCCTCGGCGGCGTGACCCGCGCCGCCACCGAGTTCAACGGCCTCTGCGTCGGCAGCGTCGACGGCATGTTCACCGACGCCAAGGCGCTGCTCAAGGGTGGCATGGAGCTCGTCGTTTCGGCCTGGACCGAGGCCAAACGCGACTGGAACTGGTCGGGCATGGACCGGTACATCCTGCACCAGGTATCGGATGTGCACACCGACGCGATCGTGAAGGCGACCGGGCTGGACCGCAGCCGGGTGCCGCTCACCTACCCGCTGTACGGCAATGTGGGGCCCGCGTCGATCCCGATCACCCTGGCCGAGGAAGCCGCGCGGCTCAGGACCGGCGACCGGGTGCTGCTGATGGGCGTCGGCAGTGGCCTGAACACGGCCATGATGGAACTCGCCTGGTGAAGCGCGGCTCTGCCCCCGTGTCCTACCGTCTCCCGCGCGCCGCGGCGACGCCGGCGCCCGCGTCCCTGCCGCCGGCCGGCCTGTCGGGGCTCGATGCCGCGTTCTCGCGCCTGGTGCCGGTCGTGTCGACCGCCTCCGGGCATCCGGTCACCCGCACCTGGCACCTGCTCGACAACGCGGAGCGTCTCGCCGAGCTGGGCGTCACCCCCGTGGGCACGGTGCTCTGCGTGCACGGTAACCCCACCTGGTCCTACCTGTGGCGCGAGTTCGTCACGGCGGCGACGGATGCGGCCTGTCACGGCGGCGAGGCCTGGCGCGTCATCGCCGTCGACCAGCTCGAGATGGGCTTCTCCGAGCGAAGCGGCGCGGTGCGCCCGCTCGCCACGCGCGTGCGGGACCTGGGCGAGCTCACCGACACCCTCGGCCTGGCCGGCCCGGTGGTCACCTTCGGTCACGACTGGGGCGGGTCGATCTCGCTCGGCTGGGCCGTCGACCACCCGGACGTGCTCGCCGGGGTCATGCTGCTGAACACGGCCGTGCACCAGCCGAGCGATGCGCCGGTGCCGGCCCCGCTGCGGCTGGCCCTGCGGAGCAGCGTGCTCGGCTCCGGCACTGTGGCCACGCCGGCGTTTCTGGAGACGACACTGGCACTGGCGCACCCGCCGCTTCCGGCCGCGGTGAAGCAGGCGTATCGCGCGCCCTACCGCGGCGCGGCCCGCCGCGGCGGGATCGGCGCGTTCGTCGCCGACATCCCGGTGCATGGCGCACACGAAAGCGCGGCCGAAATCGCCCGCATCTCCGGCGGCATCCGCGACCTGACCGTACCGGCCCTGATGCTCTGGGGCCCGACCGACCCGATCTTCAGCGATCGCTACCTCGACGACCTCGTGGACCGCCTGCCGCACGCGGACGTGCATCGCTTCGAGGGTGCCGGGCATCTCGTCATGGAAGACGTCGACTACGCCGCGGCCGCCCTGACCTGGCTCGGCGACCGCGCGGTGCCTGCCGCTGCAATCGCCGCTGCCGCCTCCGCCGCTTCCTCCGCTGCCCCTCAGGTTGCCGTTTCGGTCGAACAGGGTGTGGACGGCTGGGCGGCCGGCGAGCGGCATCCGCTCTGGCACTATCTGGACGAACTGCAGAACAGCGACGAGACCGCGCTGATCGACATGGCCCCGCCCGGGGGCGGCGCACCCCGCGTCGTCAGCTGGCGCCTGCTCTCCCGGCGGGTGCGGCAGCTCGCCTGCGGCCTCGATCGTATCGGCGTGCGGAAAGGCGACCGGGTCTCGCTGCTCGTTCCACCCGGCGCCGACCTGACCGCGGTGCTCTACGCCTGCGTGCGGATCGGCGCGGTCGTGGTGGTCGCGGATGCCGGTCTCGGCCTACGCGGGCTGACCCGCGCCGTGCGCGGCGCGCGCCCCGACCACGTGATCGGCGCCGCCCCCGGGCTGCTCGCCGCCCGGGCCCTCGACTGGCCCGGCCAGAAGATCTCCGTGGCGCGGTTTCCCCGCGCCGCCATGCGCGCCCTCGACATCTCCGCCACCCTCACCGAGCTGATCGCGCTCGGCGGGGACGAGCAGCTTCCGCCGCCGCCGGAACCCGGAGACACTGCCGCCGTGCTGTTCACCTCCGGCTCGACCGGGCCGGCCAAGGGCGTCGTCTACACGCACGGCCAGCTCGCCGCGGTCAGCCACGCGCTGTTCGCGCAGTACGGCGTGGGCCGCGGCACCGGCCTGGTGGCCGGCTTCGCCCCGTTCGCGCTGCTCGGCCCGGCCCTCGGCGCCCGCTCGGTGACCCCGGACATGGACGTGACGAAGCCGAAGACCCTGACCGCCGCATCCGTCGCCGCCGCGGTCGCCGCCATCGACGCGACCGTGGTATTCCTGTCGCCGGCCGCGCTGGCCAACGTCGTGGCCACCGCCGGCAGCCTGACCGCCGCCGACCATGTCAGCCTCGCCGGCGTGTCGAGCTTTCTCTCCGCTGGTGCCCCCGTCTCCGAGCCACTGCTCGCGGCCGCGGCCCGGCTGATGCCGTCGGCCTCCGCGCACACGCCCTACGGCATGACCGAGGGGCTGCTGATGGCCGACATCTCGCTCGACGGCATCCGCGAGGCGATGGCCACGGCGACCACGCCGGGGGTCTCGCCGTCTGCCTTGTCCTCTGCCGCGACGGCGACGGATGCCCCGGCCGGCCCCGGCGGGGTCTGCGTCGGCCGCGCGACGGCGACCACGCGCATCCGCACGAGCGCCCTCGACGCCCAGGGGCACGCCACCGGCGAGCTGTCGGAGGCCGCCGGGGTCACCGGCGAGATCGTGGTCTCCGCGCCGCACGTCGAGGACCACTACGACCGCCTGTGGCTGACCGACCGGGCCGCCCGCAGCGGCGCCGTGCCCGGTGAACGCTGGCACCGCACGGGCGACGTCGGGCACTTCGACGACGCCGGACGCCTCTGGGTGGAAGGGCGCCTGCCGCATGTGATCACGACGGCGACCGGCGTCGTGACCCCGGTCGGTCCCGAGCAGCGCATCGAGTCCGTCGCAGCGGTGGCCCGGGCCGCCGTCGTCGGGGTTGGGCCGACCGGCACCCAGCAGGTGGTCGCCGTGGTCGAGACCCGCACGCCGACCCGCCGGGTCGCGCTGGCCGACCCCGGGCTGGCCGCCGCCGTGCGTGCCGTCGCGGGGCTGCCGCTGGCCGCGGTGCTGGTCGTGCCGCACCTGCCCACGGACATCCGTCACAACTCGAAGATCGACCGCACCCGGCTGGGGCGCTGGGCCGGCGGCATCCTATCCGGCGCGCGGATGACCCGCCCGTGAGGCGCCTCTCGCGTCACGCGCAGGCTGCGCCCCTCCGCTGCCGGCACGCCACGCGCGCAGCGACGCAGCACCCGCGCAGCACATTTTCGCCGACGGTGCTGCCGTGAGGGTGCTTGTCACCGGGGCCAGCGGCTTCCTCGGCCGGGCCGTCGCGGCCGAGATCGCGGCCGCCGGACACGAGGTGCGAGCCTTCCAGCGGCGCCCGTCGGGCGTGCCCGGCGTGACCGACCTACTCGGCTCGGTCACCGCGCCCGCCGAGGCCCGGCGCGCCGTCACCGGAATGGACGCGGTCGTGCACCTGGCCGCCAAGGTGTCCCTGGCCGGCAGCCCGGCCGAGTTCGCCGCCGTGAACGTGGGCGGCACGCGCACCCTGCTGGCCGCGGCCGCGGATGCCGGAGCCTCCCGCTTCGTCTTCGTGTCGTCGCCCTCGGTCGCCCACACCGGGGCATCCATTGTCGGCGGCGACGCCGAGCCGGCCGACCCGGCCGAAGCCCGCGGTCCCTACGCCCGCACCAAGGCCGAGGCCGAACTGGTCGCCCTCGCCGCGGATTCGGCCGCCCTGCGCGTGGTCGCCGTGCGGCCGCACCTGGTCTGGGGCCCGGGAGACACCCAGCTCGTGGCCCGGATCGTCGAGCGTGCCCGCGCCGGACGCCTGCCGCTGCTCGGCCACGGCGCCGCCCTGATCGACACCACCTACATCGACAACGCCGCCACGGCCATCGCGGCAGCCCTCGATCAGGCCGACGCCGTGCACGGCCGCTCCTACGTGATCACGAACGGGGAGCCGCGGCCGGTCGCCGAACTGCTCGCGGGCATGTGCCGGGCCGCCGGCGTGCCGGCGCCGGCCTGGCGGGTCCCGGCCGGGGTTGCCCGCGGTGCGGGGGCGCTGATCGAGGCGGCCTGGCGCATCCGTCCGGGCGCCGACGAGCCGCCGATGACCCGGTTCCTGGCCGAGCAGCTCTCGACCGCGCACTGGTTCGACCAGCGCCGCACCCGGTCCGAGCTGCGGTGGACGCCCGCGGTGAGCCTCGATGAGGGCTTCCGCCGCCTCGCCGCCTCGTACGACGGCTAGCTTTCTCGGGCACTGGCGGCCTCAACGGATGCCCAGGGCCGTCCGTGCGATCGCCAGCGCCCCTTCCGCGCGCTGACGGAGCCCAGTCGTTGACGGATTCCGATCACCGGGGCCTGCCGGGCGCGGCGGCTCGCTAGGCTCGTCACGTGACCTGGCCCCGCGACCTCCCCGCCCAGCTGGCCGGACTGGCGCCGACCCTGCTCGGGATCGCGCTGCTCATCGCGATCGTCACGCTGGTGCTGCGCGGCTACCGGGTGCCGCATCCGTTCGCACCGGCCCTCGCCGTGCTGCGCGGCGCCCTGCAGCTCGCCGCGATCAGCCTGATCCTCAGCGGCATCATCTCCAACCCGTTCTGGGTCGGCGTGGGTCTGGCGGTCATGTTCACCGCTGCGGTCGGCACGGTCACCCGCCGGATCGGCGCCACCCGGCGGCACGCGGCCTGGGTGGCCGCCTCGATGGGCCTGGGCGTGATGGTCACCCTCCTCGTGGTCTTCGGCACCGGCGCGCTCGAGTTCACGCCGCGCTACGTGTTGTCGTTCGGCGGCATCATCATCGGCAACGCCATGTCGATCGCCACGCTCTCCGGCCGGCGCTTCACCGAGGGCGTGACCGAGCACTGGGAGGAGGTCGAGGGCTGGCTGGCCCTCGGCGCCACCCCGCGCCAGTCCACCCGAGAACTGGCCTGCCGCGCGGTGTACTTCGCCCTGATCCCCTCGACCGACCAGACGAAGACCACCGGGCTGGTCACGCTGCCCGGAGCCTTCGTGGGAGCGATTTTCGGTGGAGCCTCGCCGCTCGAGGCAGGGCGGTTCCAGATCGTGGTGCTTGCCGGCATCCTCTGCGCCGGATCGATCGCGGCGGTCGCCCTGATCCACCTGCTGGCCCCCGTGACCCGGCGCCCCGTCCCGGTGCCGGGCTAGCGACACGCGCCGCGCTGATGTCCTCGGCGCCGGCCGGTCCGATCCTGCTGGGAGCCGGGCGGCTACTCGGCGGAGCGGTGAATCAGCCGGGAGAGCACGATCGCGCTGCGGGTGTGGTCCACGTTGGGTGCCAAACGCACCTTTTCCAGCGCCGCCTCCAGACCGGGGATGTCCCGGGCCCGGATGTGCACGATGGCGTCGGCGCTGCCCGTGACGGTTCCGGCGTCCACGACCTCTGGCACCCCGGACAGGATGCGCAGTAATTCCTCGGGCGCCACGGTGCCGCGGCAGAACAGCTCGACGTAGGCCTCGGTGCTCATGCCGTCGATGGCCGGATCCACCTGGATGGTGAAACCGCGGATGACGCGGTCGGCCACGAGCCGGTCGACCCGGCGTTTCACGGCCGACGCCGAGAGTCCGACGACCGAGCCGATATCGCCGTATCCCGCCCGGGCGTTCTGGCGGAGCAGGTCGAGAATGCCACGGTCGAGGTTGTCCATGCCGAGAGTCTAGGGGGCATCGTTGCGCTGGCGCACGCATTAACGCAGAAAACCCGCGCCCGATAGCGCAATTCACTGGATAGCTGCGCCGTGGCGAGCGGACCAGCGGGCGGACGTGCGGCATCCGTCATCGCCCGTTGTGGCGGAAAACTGCGTGAGGGGCCGGACGCGCGCACGTTTTCGGCGCAGAGTGGGGTGCACATCCGATTCGTGCTGTGTGAGACTAAGCATGGCGTCTCTGCCCAGGCGTTTCGTGTCGGCAGAGCTCTCGTGAGTGACCTGGTCCGCCATCCACCCCGCCAGCCGACCTCACCCGAAGGGGGCGGATGGCCGCCGAAGGAGTCACCATGTCGACCAACCTCACCGCCCCGAACCTGGACGAGCTCGTCTCGCCGGCCCTTCCCGTGCGCACGCCCGTCAAGCGCACCGTGCTGATGTGCAAGCCCGAATTCTTTTCCGTCGTCTATCGCATCAACCCCTGGATGGATCCCGCCATCCCGACGGACACCGCGCTCGCCGTCGCCCAGTGGCAAACGCTTCACGACACCTATGTCGGCCTCGGCTTCGACGTGCACCTGATCGAACCCGTCGACGGCCTGCCGGACATGGTCTACGCGGCCAATGGCGGATTCGTCATCGACAACATCTCCTACGGCGCGGCCTTCACCTACGCCGAACGCCAGCCGGAAGGTCCGGCCTACATGGACTGGTTCGGTGCCAACGGCTTCGACGTGCGCGTGCCGGCGGAGATCAACGAGGGCGAGGGCGACTTCCTGCTCGTGGGCGACGTGATCCTCGCGGGCACCGGGTTCCGCAGCGCCTCGAACAGCCATGAAGAGGTGTCGGCGATCTACGGCCGCCCCGTGATCACGCTCAACCTGATCAATCCGAGCTTCTACCACCTCGACACGGCCATCGCCGTGCTCGACGCGTCGCCGGCCACGGGCAACGGCGAGATCGCCTACCTGCCGAGCGCGTTCGACGAGCCGAGCCTGGCCATCCTGCGCGAGCGATTCCCGGACGCCATCATCGTCGCCGAGGAGGACGCGGCCATCCTCGGCCTCAACTCCTATTCCGACGGCTACAACGTGGTCATCGCCGCGCGGGCGAAGGGCTTCGAGGCCCAACTGCGCGCCCGCGGCTTCAACCCGATCGGGGTCGACCTGTCCGAGCTGCTGCTCGGTGGAGGAGGCGTGAAGTGCTGCACCCTGGAGCTGCGCCGATGACCGACCCGATGACCGACCAGGCCACCGCCCCGGCCGCCGCGCTCGGACAGGCCGCGTATATCGCGCTGGAAGACGAGCACGCGGCCCACAATTACCATCCGCTGCCCGTGGTCGTCGCGTCCGGCGACGGCGCCTGGGTGACGGATGTCGACGGCCGCCGCTACCTGGACTGCCTGGCCGCGTACTCCGCGGTCAACTTCGGCCACTCCAACCCGCTCCTGTTGGACGCCGCTCGCGAGCAACTGGGCCGCATCACGCTCACCAGCCGCGCCTTCCACAACGACCAGCTCGGCCCGTTCGTGACCGCGCTCGCCGAGCTCTCCGGCAAGGACATGGTCCTGCCGATGAACACGGGCGCCGAGGCGGTGGAGTCCGGCATCAAGGTGGCCCGCGCCTGGGGCTATCGGGTCAAGGGCGTCGCCGCCGGGATGGCGAACATCATCGTGGCCGGGGAGAACTTTCACGGCCGCACCACCACGATCGTCAGCTTCTCCGACGACGAGTCGGCCCGTAAGGATTTCGGGCCGTTCACGCCGGGGTTCCGCACGGTTCCCTACGGAGACGCCGCGGCCCTCGAGGCTGCGATCGACGCGAACACGGTCGCGGTGCTGCTCGAGCCCATCCAGGGCGAGGCCGGCATCGTCGTGCCGCCGGCCGACTACCTGCCGGCCGTGCGCGAGATCACGAACCGCCACAATGTGCTGTTCATCGCCGACGAGATCCAGTCCGGCCTCGGCCGCACGGGAGCGACCTTCGCTTGCGACCTGGTGGGCGTCGTTCCTGACCTCTACCTGCTCGGCAAGGCACTCGGCGGCGGCATCGTGCCGGTCTCGGCGGTCGTCGGCAATCGGGACATCCTCGGTGTGCTCCGCCCCGGCGAGCACGGCTCGACCTTCGGCGGCAACCCGCTGGCGGCGGCCGTCGGCCTCGCCGTGGTGAAACTGCTGGCCACCGGCGAGCAGCAGGAGCGCGCGCGTGTTCTCGGCGCCCGCCTGCACGACGGGCTGACCGGGTTGATCGGCCAGGGCGTCGTGGCCGTGCGTGGCGCCGGCCTCTGGGCCGGCATCGACATCGACCCGACGCTGGCCCCCGGCCGGGTGGTCTGCGAGGCCCTCCTGGCCCGCGGCGTGCTCGCGAAGGACACCCACGGCTTCACCATCCGGTTGGCCCCGCCGATCGTGGTCTCCGAGGCCGACCTCGACTGGGCGGTCGAGCAATTGGCCGCCGTGCTCGCAGAGCTCGCCGCCGCGAAGCCGAGCCGCCGAGTTATCCCGCTTGTGCCGAGTTGACCCGCTGGAACGGGTCAGCTCGGCACAAACGCCGACACTCGGCGAGGTGCGACCGGCCGGGCGGCCACGACACTACACGCCGACGGATGCTGCCACCGGCTGCGCGATGCGGCCGAGGCGTGCGAGCTGGGTGACGTGGCCAGGCTCGAGCTCCTCCAGGCTGTTCACGCCGAGCAGTCGCATGGTGCGGGAGACCTGCTCGGAGAGGATCTGGACGGCCCGGTCGACGCCGGCCTCGCCGCCGGCCATCAGGCCGTAGAGGTAGGCGCGGCCGATCAGGGTGAAGCGGGCACCGAGGGCAACGGACGCGACGATGTCGGCGCCGCTCATGATGCCCGTGTCCAGGTGCACCTCGTATTCGCTGCCGACCTCGCGCACGACGTTCGGCAGCAGGTGGAACGGGATCGGGGCGCGGTCGAGCTGGCGCCCGCCGTGGTTGGAGAGGATGATGCCGTCCACGCCGAGGTCGGCGAGCGTGCGCGCATCCGCCAGGCTCTGTACGCCCTTGACGACGATCTTGCCGGGCCACTGCGCCTTGATCCAGGCCAGGTCCTCGAAGGTGACGGTGGGGTCGAACATGGTGTCGAGCAGGTCGGCGACTGTGCCGCTCCAGCGGTCGAGGCTGGCGAAGGCGAGCGGTTCGGTGGTGAGGAAGTTGATCCACCACTCCGGCCGCGGCAGTGCGTTGATGACCGTTCCGGCGGTCAGGGCCGGCGGGATCGAGAAACCGTTGCGCTTGTCGCGCAGGCGCGCGCCGGCCACGGGCACGTCCACAGTCACCAGCAGGGTGTCGTAGCCGGCCTTCGCGGCCCGGTCCACGAGCGCCATCGAGCGGTCGCGGTCCTTCCACATGTAGAGCTGGAACCAGTTGCGCCCGTGGGGGTTCGCGGCCTTGACGTCCTCGATCGACGTGGTGCCCATGGTCGACAGGGAGAAGGGAATGCCGGCCCGGGCCGCGACGTGGGCGCCCGCGATCTCACCCTCGGTCTGCATCATCCGGGTGAACCCGGTCGGGGCGATTCCGAAGGGCTGGGCCACGGGGGCGCCGAGCACGTCCCAGCCCGTCGACACGGCCGACACGTCCCGCAGGATCGACGGGTTGAACTCGATGTCCTCGAAGGCCTGGCGGGCACGGCCCAGCGACAGCTCAGCCTCGGCGGCGCCGTCGGTGTAGTCGAACGCGGCCTTGGGGGTGCGCTTCTTGGCGATGTCGCGCAGGTCGTAGATGGTGAGCGCGCCCTCGAGGCGGCGCTTCTTCGCGTTCAGTTCGGGGGTCTTGAAGTGCATCAGCGGGGCAAGGTCTTTGATCTTCGGGATGCGTCGTTGAACCATGGTCGAAGGGTCCTTTCTATCGGGCCACCGGGTGCCCGTTGGCATCCGTGTGGTCGTTGGCGAAGAGGTCGGGCAGGTGGTTGGCAAGGTGGGTTTCGGCGTAGTAACCCGCGATATGGGACTGCACGAGGCTGCGGGCGGCCGGGGGATCGCCGGCCTCGATCGCGCCGAGGATCGCGCGGTGTTCGGTGCGGAGACGGGCGGAGGTGTCGGGCCAGGAAGTGAGGCTGGTCGCGCCCGCCCGCACATAGCCCTCGATGGCACTGCGCAGCCCCGCCATCGTGGCGGTCACGACCTGGTTGCCCGATGCGGTGGCCAGGGCCAGGTGGAACGCGGCGTCGAGGGCCAGGAATTCCCCCTCGGTCAGCGCGGGAGACTCCATGGCGCAGAGCAGCAGCTCGGGCGTCGTCAGGTCGGGGTGCAGGGAGGCGTTGGCGTCCATGGTGGAACTGGCCTGGGCGGATGCCTCCGCCAGCTCGGTCACGACCGAGGCCTCGAGCACCAGCCGGGTCTTGACCACGTCAGAGACGGGGAACCCCTGCGCCGCCACCTGCAGACGCATCAGCGCCGACATGCCGCCGCCGGGCAGGGCCACGATGATCGCACCCGCCGTGGGCCCCGACCCGGCGGACGTGCGAAGCAGCCCGAGCACTTCGAGCACCCGGATGGCCTCGCGCACGCTGGACCGTCCGACGCCCAGCTCGGCGGCGAGGGCCCGCTCGGGCGGAAGATGGTCACCCGGGCGTAGTCGCCCACTGAGGAGATCCAGCTCGATGTTCTGCAACACGACTTCCCAGGCACGGCGTTCGATGCTCATGGGCTCCTCCTCGACGTTGGGGTGGCATGCGGTGTGCCCGGCGGGGATCATGCGTCGGGCGGTGTGGTCTGACCACACGCTACACGACGCGCCCGATGCGCACCAGCGCCCGCGGCGCATCAGCCACCGGGTATACGCCGCCGGCACCTTCAGGCCGCACTCAGGCTGGTCAAGTCCGCGGTCTCGTTCACCGTCCACGGGACGACTGGGAGGCCGAGGCCGCCCAGGTTCGGGCTGGATTCGGGCTGCCCGACGCCCGGTCAGGAATCCCCGCTCGATCGGGCCCCCAGGGTCAGATCCGGGGCGATTTGCCGGGTGAGGTTCAGTGACGCCCAGTCGAAGCTCTGCAGGACTGACCGATCCGACTGCCGGGGGTGTTCGCCTGCTCAGGGAAGCCCGGCGACTGCTGGTAGCCGCAGTCCAGGGTGCGGATCTCGGCCAGGCTCAGGTCGCGCACCCGGTCGTCGGCATAGGGAAAGGCCGAGTCGCCGGGGAACGCGGGAGCGGCGTCGGCGCATTTGCTGGACGTCATCACGTCGTCGTGCCACACCACCACCTGGTTGGCACTGGACAAATGGGTGTCCAGCTCGAGTGTGCTCACACCCAACTCGGGAGACCCGGCGAAGGCGGTCAGTGATTCCTCGGTCCACTGGCCGCGGCCGCCGCGATCAGGATTGAGCACATTGCGTGGTTCCCCTGGAGTTGCGTGAACCGGCGGCAGTCCGCCTCCGGTTCTCCACGCTGCGAACCGGACGTGGCCGGGGTGGAGAGATCGTTCCGAGCGCTGACCGGGCCTGGTCACGGCGGCGGGCTCCGTGCGAACGCAGAGGATCTCAGATGAAGAGCAGCACGATGCCGAGCACGCCGGACGCGGCACCGATGCCGAGCAGGATCAGGCCGGTCAGGCGCAGTGCCCGGCCCTCGGCCTCCGGGGTGTGGGTGCGACACCGGGAGGGGGTGCGGAGGCTGAACCAGACCGGCACGTCGTCGCCGGGCGCGAGCCCGTGCGTCTCGTGTGTGTTCGCCGGGCACTCGTGCACCTCGCCGTCACGGTCGAACCAGCGGATGACCGTTCCGGCCCGGGAGGACGCGATGACGCCATCCGTCAGTACCCAGCGACCCTTCACGCCGCGCGCGACGAGACCGGCCGCGAAGAGTGCCCCGCCGACGGCCAGGCCGATCAGGGTCAGCACCTCGCTGAGGAGGGAAACGAGCGAGAAGGTGTCCACGTTGCCCCTTCCCGGTCGTCGTAACGGTACGGGCAAAATCGTACCGTGCCCTCCGGGCCGGATGCCGCGACCCTGCCGATGCCCCCAGGTCTGGGGGCACACGGTAAGGTCAAGCAATGAGCTCGGTTGTTGAACAATCTCCCACCCGTGACGACCGAAGCTTCCTCGGACAGCCTCGCGCCCTCGCCAACGTGTTCGGCGTCGAGATGTGGGAGCGGTTTTCGTTCTACGGGATGCAGGGCATCCTGCTGCTCTATTTGTACTACTCCGCGGCCGACGGCGGCCTCGGGATCCCGCAGGCCACCGCGGCAGGCATCGTGGGGGCCTACGGCGGCGGCGTTTACCTGTCGACCATTCTGGGAGCCTGGGTGGCCGACCGCCTGGTGGGCTCGGAGCGGGTGCTCTTCTGCAGCGCCATCGTGATCGCGGTGGGGCACGTGGCACTCGCTCTCCTGCCGGGCATCGGCGGCGTGGCGACCGGGCTCATCCTGATCGCGCTGGGCAGCGGCGGGCTCAAGGCCAACGCGACCAGCGTCGTGGGCGCGCTCTACGCCAAGGACGACCCTCGGCTCGACGCGGGCTTCTCGCTCTTCTACCTCGGCATCAACCTGGGTGCCTTCTTCGGGCCGGTCCTGACCGGCCTGCTGCAGACGACCCTCGGCTTCCACTACGGGTTCGGGCTCGCCGCCGTGGGGATGGCGATCGGCCTGGTGCAGTACTCCTTCGGCCGCAAGCGCCTGCCGGCCATCGTGCACGAGGTGCCGAACCCGCTGCCGGCGTCGCGCCACGCCGGCTACCTCTGGGCCGCGATCGCAACGACCGCCGTGATCGTGGTGCTGGTCCTGCTCGGCGTGATCACGGCATCCGGCCTGGTCACCATCGTTATCGCGCTGACCCTGATCGCCACGGTCTGCTACTTCGTGGTCATCCTGCGCAACCGTCAGATCACCGCCCTCGAGCGCAAACGCGTCTACGCGTTCATGCCGCTGTTCGTGGCCAGTGCCGCGTTCTGGTCCCTCTCCCAGCAGCAGTTCACGGTGGTGACCATCTACACCGACGAACGGCTCAACCGCGACGTGTTCGGCTGGGAGCTGCCGGTGTCGTGGGTGCAGTCGTTCAACCCGGTCTTCATCATCCTGCTCTCGGGTGCCTTCGCCGCGCTGTGGACGCGCTGGGGTTCCCGTCAGCCGTCCACCCCGGTCAAGTTCGCGTTCGGCACCGCGCTGATGGGTTCCGCGTTCCTGCTGTTCCTCCCGTTCGTCGACGGCGGCCCGAATTCGACGCCACTGCTCGCGATGATCGCGATCCTGTTCGTGCTCACGGTGGCGGAGCTTCTGATCGGACCGGTCGGCCTGGCCGTCACGACGCGGCTCGCCCCGGAACCCTTCAAGACCCAGATGGTCGCGCTGTTCTTCCTCTCGATCGCCCTGGGCACCGCGGTGTCCGGCTGGCTCGCCGAGTGGTACACATCGGTGTCGGAGACGGTCTACTTCAGCGTGATCGGCGGGGTCGCGATCGTGCTCGGGCTGTTGCTCGCACTGATCGCCCGACCGATCCTGCGGCTGATGAACGGCGTGCGCTGACCGGCATCCGTCAGCCGAGTGGATGCCAAGCGATTCGTTGTGTTGCGCCCCACAGGCTCAGAGCTGGCTGCACCGCGCGGACTCTGTTCAGCAAGGGGGGGCGCGGTGTCCGGTGTTGAACCAATTCGACGGAGAATCTGAGCGAAACCTGCTTTTTCGGGCCTTATGGCAACGATTTGGGCAGAATCTCCGTCGAATTCGTTCGGGGAGAACTGCCGCCAGGCTCGTCGGGTCTCACTCCGCTAGCGCGTCGCCGTGGCCTCGACGATCGCGATTTCGCGGGTGGCGGTCTCGGCGGTGCGGCCGTCTCCGTCGTGGTGCACCCGCATTCGTGGGGTCATGCCCCGGCGGAACCGTACCCGCAGGCTGCGGTAGCGCACCATCCAGAAGAGCACCGCCCCGGCCGCGAGGAGGCCCGAGAGCGCGGCCACGCCCAGCGCCCAGCGCGGGCCGAACTGGTCGGCTACCCAGCCCACCAGGGGCGCCCCGAGTGGCGTGCCGCCGGCGAAGATCGCCATATAGAGCGCCATCACCCGGCCGCGCATGGCCGGCCGCGTCGTGGTCTGCACGTAGGCGTTCGCGGTGGTCATCAGGGTCAGCGAGGACAGGCCGACGAAGGTCAGGGAGATCGCGAAGGTCAGGTAGTTGGGCATCACCGCGGCCACAGCGCAGGACAGGCCGAACGCGAAGGATCCGACGATGACCAGACGCAGCCGCGGCCGGCCGCGACGGGCGGCCATCAGCGCGCCCGCGACGGAGCCGATGGCCATGATCGAACTGAGCAGCCCGAACTCGCTGGCACCCATGCCGAACTCGACCGTGGCCATCGTTGCCGTGAAGATCGCGAAGTTGAAGCCGAAGGTGCCCACCAGGAAGACGGTGATCAACACGACGATGATGTCTGGCCGGCGGGACACGTACCGGAAGCCAGCCATCAGCTGTCCCCGCTCGCGGGTGGCCCGCGGCTGCGGCCTCAGCTGAACGGTGCGCAGAAGAGTCATCGCGAGCACCGTCGCCGCGAACGTCGCCGAGTTGATCATGAAGACCCAGCCGGCGCCGACGGCGACCGTGAGCAGCCCCGCGGCGGCCGGTCCGATCAGCCGGGCGCCGTTGAACGATGCGGAGTTGAGGGCCACGGCGTTCGGGAGGTCGTTGTCGGAGACCAGCTCCGACACGAAGGTCTGGCGGGCGGGGGCGTCGATCGCCGCGACGATCCCGAGGCCCAGGGCGAAGAGGTAGACGTGCCACAGCTCCGCGACTCCGGTGACGGTGATCACACCGAGGCCGAGGGCGAGCAGGCCCATCAGGGTCTGCGTCAGGATGAGCAGTCTGCGCCGGTTGAACCGGTCCGCGATGAGGCCGGACCAGGGCATCAGCACGAGCTGGGGCCCGAATTGCAAAGCCATCACGATGCCCACCGCGGTGGCGTTGTAATCGGTCAGTTCGGTCAGCACGATCCAGTCCTGGGCCGTGCGCTGCATCCAGGTTCCGATGTTCGACACGAGGGCCCCCGCGAACCAGATTCGATAGTTCGGGATGCTCAGGGAGCGGAACATGTTGTTCAACTGTTGGCGAGTTCCTTCATGATGTCGACGGCCTCGGTGAGGATCCGGCGCTGGTCGGGGCTGAGCGTGACGATGCGCTGTGCGAGCCAGGCATCCCGGCGTTTGCGCGTCTCCCGCATCAGGGTGCGCCCCTGGTCGGTCACCGTGAGCACCACCTTGCGGCCGTCGTCGGCAGAGCCGGCCCGGTTCACGAGGCCAGCCTCGACCAGCGCGTTGACCGTGCGGTTCATCGACGGCGGCGTGACCCGCTCGCGTTCGCTGAGCTCGCGGAGGGTGAACGGGCCATGGAAAAACAGGGTGCCGAGGGCCGAGAACTGGCTCGAGCTGAGCTCATTGTCGGCCTTCTCCTGCCGCAGGCGGCGGGCCAGCCGGCCGTTGGCCAGCCGGAAATCGTGACTCAACTCGGCTACCGTCGCACGTCGACCAGGGGAGACCTCCGGCGCAAGCACGTGAGATGTCGGTGAAGATTCCATAGCTACCCACCCTAACCACTTAGCCTCGCTAAGTATTCCCTGCTCGCAGCCTAGTTCAGGATCGACGGCAAAGAACCGGAATCCAGAGACGCGCGGGGCGAGTCCTGCCAGACTGGCCTCGTGCCTACCTACACGGATGACTTTGGCGTCTCGATCACGTATTTCACCTGGCCGGTCGATCGCCCGCGGGCCATCGTGCAGCTCGCTCACGGGGTCGGTGAGCATGCGCAGCGGTATGCGGAGCTCGCCACCCGATTGAACACGGCCGGCTACACGGTCTACGCCGACGACCACCGCGGCCACGGCCAGACCGGAGTGCACCAGTATGACGGCGACCTGTCCCGCCTCGGCCGCCTCGGCCCCGGCGGACTGCGCGCGGCAGTGGCCGGCGTACGCCAGCTGAGTGGGATCATCCGCGCCACTCACCCTGACCTGCCGCTCGTGCTGCTCGGCCACAGCTGGGGGTCCTTCATGGTGCAGATGATCGTCAATGCGCACGCCGCCGACTACGACGCGGTCGTGCTCAGCGGCACGGCCTACCGGATGCCCGGCTACCTGGACAGCGGCGACCTCAACCGCCGACACAAGCACCTCGGCGACACCGGGGTGGAGTGGCTCAGCCGCGATCCAGAGGTGGCCCGCGCTTTCATCGCCGACCCGCTCACGACCACGACCCCGCTGGCCAAGCTGTTCGGGCTGCGAGAGGCGGCGCGCCTCTTCGGCAGGCCGGGCCGCGACCTGCCGCCGGGCCTGCCGCTGCTCATCCTGGTCGGCGGTGACGACATCGTGGGCGGGGAGCGCAGCGCTCGCAGGCTGGTTCGGGCCTATTCCGGGCGGTCGGGACTTCGGGACATCCGGGTCATCACCTACCCCGGTGCCCGCCACGAGGTGTTCAACGAGACGAACCGTGAGGATGTCTTCGACGACCTGATCGGGTGGCTGGCCAAACGTTTTGCCGTGCGCGCCGATTAGGCTGGCGTCATGCACGGTGAATATAAAGTTCCAGGCGGCAAGCTCGTCGTCGTCGATCTCGATGTCGTTGACAACACGATCGTCGACTTCCGGCTGGCCGGTGATTTCTTCCTCGAGCCCGACAGTGCGCTCGGCGACATCAACGCGGCCGTGAACGGCCTGTCCGCGGACAGCGACGCGGTCAGCATCGCCGCCGCAGTGCGCGCCGCGCTCCCGGCCCATGCCACGCTGCTCGGGTTCTCGCCCGAATCGGTGGCGGTGGCCATCCGTCGCTCCCTCGCCCAGGCCAGCGGCTGGCGCGACTACGAGTGGCAGCTGATCCACACCAAGGCTGTCGCTCCCGTCATGCAGATGGCGCTTGACGAGGTGCTCGCGATCGAGGTCGGCGAGGGGCGCCGCAACCCCACGCTGCGGATCTGGGAATGGACGGAGCCGGCCGTCGTCATCGGCAGCTTCCAGTCCCTGAAGAACGAGGTCGACCCGGTCCAGGCCGCCAAGCACGGCTTCACCGTCGTGCGCCGGATCAGCGGCGGCGGCGCCATGTTCATGGAAGCCGGCTCGGTCATCACCTACTCGATCTACGCACCGACCGACCTCGTTCAGGGCATGACGTTCGCTGACTCCTATGCATTCCTCGACGAGTGGGTGCTCACGGCGCTCAAATCCCTCGGCATCGACGCTTACTACCAGCCGCTGAACGACATCACGAGCCCCAAGGGCAAGATCGGCGGGGCCGCGCAGAAACGTCTCGGCAGCGGCGCCGTGCTGCACCACGTCACCATGAGCTACGACATGGACGGCGACAAGATGGTGCAGGTGCTCCGCATCGGCCGGGAGAAACTCAGCGACAAGGGCATCACGAGCGCCGCGAAGCGCGTCGACCCGCTGCGCAGCCAGACCGGCCTCAGCCGGGATGCGATCATCGACCGGATGAAGGCGACCTTCACCGGGCTCTATGGCGCCGTCGCCGGTGAGATCACCGAAGCGGAATATGCCAGGGCGACCGAGCTGGTAGAGACCAAGTTCGGCACCGAGGAGTGGATCGGGCGGGTTCCCTAGGCCACGGGGCCGTCAATACGCGGGCTACCGTCCGCGCGTGAGCAGGTCCTGGTACTCGGCGTGCAGGTCGATCCAGCGCACAACGTAGGGGCACACCGGCACGACCGTGAGCGTGGTGCGGGTGCGAACATCGTCGAGCGCCTGCTCGACGAGGATGCCCGCCAGACCTTCGCCCCGGTGCGCCGGGTCCACCTCGACGTGGGTGAACAGCACATCCTGGCCGGCGACCTCGTAGTCGGCGAAGCCCACGGTGGTGCCGGCGAGCTCGAGCGTGTACCGGGCCAGGGCCGGTTCGTGACGGAATACGACCGAGTCGGATTCCCCGGTCGTTTCCGGGGATGCTGCATCTGGTGTCATCCCCTCAGCGTAGGCTGCCTGACACAATGAAGGAATGCCGATCGCGTGGTCTCCCTCCTCCCCCAGCCGTGTCGTCCACGCGAACAACCTCGAGGTTCTGCCGCAGCTGCCCGACGCGGCCTTCACGCTGATCTACCTGGACCCGCCGTTCAACACGGGGCGCAAGCAGAACCGGCAGACCACGACGTCGGTGCGCGCACCGGCGAGCCCGGTATCCGTCGCCCTGGGTGCGGACGCCGCGGGCATCATCACCGGCTTCAAGGGCCAGCGGTATGAGCGGATCAAGGGTGACCTGCTCGGCTACGACGACCAGTTCGAGGACTATTGGGCCTTCCTCGAGCCGCGCCTGATCGAGGCCTGGCGCCTCCTGTCCGATGACGGCACCCTCTACCTGCACCTCGACTACCGCGAGGCGCACTACGCCAAGGTGTTGCTCGACGCCCTCTTCGGCCGGGACTGCTTCCTGAACGAGCTGATCTGGGCCTACGATTACGGCGCGAAGTCGAAGAACCGCTGGCCGACCAAGCACGACACGATCCTGGTCTACGTGAAGAACCCGGCCCGGTACTACTTCGACTCGACCACGGTCGACCGCGAGCCCTATATGGCGCCCGGTCTGGTCACCCCCGAGAAGGTCGCGAAGGGCAAGCTGCCGACGGATGTCTGGTGGCACACGATCGTGTCGCCCACCGGCAAGGAAAAGACCGGTTATCCCACCCAGAAGCCCGTCGGCATCCTGCGCCGTATGATCCAGGCGTCCAGCCGCGAGGGGGACTGGGTGCTCGACTTCTTCGCCGGCAGCGGCACGACGGGTGCGGTTGCCGCGGCCCTCGGCCGCCGCTTCGTGCTGGTGGACCAGAATCCCGAGTCGATCCAGGTCATGCGCACGCGCTTCGCGCTGCTGCCCGCGGTGGAGTTCCTGCCCGGCGGATTCGAGCCGGCCGTGCCCGAGCCGGCCGTGCCCGAGCCGGCCGCGCCGGAGCCGGCCCAGCCGGCGCTGTTCGATTTCGGCGCCGACCGGCCCGGGGCGAGGCTGGGAGCATGAGACTTCGCATTTTCACCGAACCGCAGCAGGGTGCCTCCTACGACGACATCCTCGCCGTGGCCCAGGCCACGGAGACGCTCGGCTTCGACGCGTTCTTCCGCTCCGACCACTACCTCGCGATGGGAGACACGGCTCCCGTGCTGCCGGGGCCGACGGATGCGTGGACCACCCTGGCGGGCCTCGCCCGGGAGACCCGGCGCATCCGCCTCGGCACTTTGGTCTCGTCGGTGACCTACCGTCCGCCGGGGATCCTCGCGATCCAGGTGGCGCAGGTCGACCAGATGTCGGGCGGGCGGGTCGAGCTCGGCCTCGGCACCGGCTGGTTCGAGCAGGAACACCTGGCCTACGGCATCCCGTTCCCGGCCAGGCGGTTCGGCATGCTCGAGGAGCAGCTGGAGATCGTGACCGGGCTCTGGGAGACCCCGGTCGGCGACCGCTTCAGCTTCGCCGGCGAGCACTACACGCTCGTCGACTCGCCCGCCCTGCCCAAGCCCGTGCAGGCCCGCATCCCGGTGATCGTGGGCGGTGGCGGCGCCAGGCGTACCCCGGCCCTGGCTGCCCGCTTCGCCACCGAGTTCAACCTGCCGTTCCCGGATTTCGCGGATGTCCCGGCCAAGTTCGCCGGCGTGCGCGCTGCATGCGCGGCCATCGGTCGCGATCCCCGTGAGCTGGTGTACTCGGCGGCGCTGATCGCCGTCGCGGGCGCGAACGAGGCAGACTTCATTCGCCGGGCCGCGGCCGTGGGCCGGGAACCGGCCGAGCTGCGGGCGCACGGCGTGGCCGGCACGGCGTCCGAGGTCGTGGACCGCCTCGGCGCCCTCGCCCACGACGGGGTCGAGTGCGTCTACCTGCAGATCATGGACCTGTCCGACCTCGGCCACTTGGACTTCATCGCCCGCGAGGTCATGCCTCAGCTGGCCTGACCGCCCTGCCCGTCCTGCCCGTCCCGCCGGTATTGCCGGTGCGCGGGTGCTGCGCCGCTACGCTGCCGGCGCGCCACGCGCGCAACGGCGCAGCACCCGCACCGGGGAAGCCGCGCGTGTCACGCCGACTCGCGTAGCACCAAACGGGTCGGCATGAGGGTGCGGTGCGGCATGCTCTCGTCGGCGGCGAGCCGGCGCAGCAGAATGTCCGCCATCGCGTAGCCCATTTCCTCGGAGGGCTGGCTCACCGTGGTCAGCGGCACCGGGCCGCTCGTCGCGGCCGGGCTGTCGTCGAACCCGACGATGGCCACGTCGCCGGGCACAGAGCGGCCGAGCTCACGCAGCACATCCACCGCCCCGGTGGCCATCAGGTCGCTCGCCACGAAGAGGCCGTCGATGTCGGGGCACCGCTCCAGCAGCCGGCGGGTGGCTGCCGCGCCACCGGCGGCCGTGAAGTCGGCGAGTTCGACGGCATCCGCGGGCAGCCCGGCCCGCTCCAGCGTGCGCTCGAACCCGGTGAGGCGGTCGATGCCGGCCGGCATGTCCACCGCGCCGGCGATCGAGCCGATGCGGCGGCGCCCGATGTCGACGAGGTGCTGGGTGCCCGTCTCGGCACCCGCCGCGTTGTCGACGTCAACGAAGTAGGCGGCGAGGTTGTCCGCGTTCGACGGCCGGCCGCCGAAGACCACCGGCATGGTCTTGTCGAGTTCGGCCACGAAGTCGTCGCCGGTGTGGTGCGAGATGATGAGCGCTCCGTCGACGTTGCCCGAGCGCAGGTAGCGCAGAGTCTTGTGCCGTGGGTCGCTCGACGCAACGAGCAGGTTGAGCGTGTAATCACTTTGGTCGAGTCGGCGGGTGATGCCCTGCACGACCGCGGCGAAGTAGGGATCACCGAAGAACCGGGTCATATCCTCAGGCACGACCAGGGCCACGGCCTCGGTCTGCCGGCTCGCGAGCGAGCGGGCCGCCCGGTTCGGAACATAGTTGAGCTGGTTGATGGCGTCCGTCACCGAGGCGACGATCTCTGGGCTGACCCTGGTGGACCCGTTCACGACCCGGCTCACGGTGGCCCGGGAAACCCCGGCCACCTCGGCCACCATTTCCAGGGTGGGCTGCGAAGGACGGACCTGGCGCACACTCGTTATCATGACGCCATTATATTTTGCCCGCATCCCTCGCGGTTCCGGTTCAGGAGAGGGCGCGGTTGCGGATGATCTCGGCGTAAGAACGTCCGCTGTCCTTGACGGTGCGCTCCTGGGTCTCGTAATCGACCCGCACGATGCCGAAGCGCTTCTCGTAGCCCCAGGCCCACTCGTAGTTGTCCATCAGCGACCAGTAGAAGTAGCCCTTGACGTCGACTCCCTCATCGATCGCGTCAAGGATGGCGCCCAGGTGGTCGGTCAGGAATTCGGTGCGCCGGGCATCCGGAACAGTGCCGTCCGCGGCGACGACGTCGTCGAACGCCGCGCCGTTCTCGGTGACGTAGAGGCTCGTGCCGGTCGGGGCGGCGTAGTCGGTGTTCACGCGAACGAGCAGTTCGCGTAGCCCGTCGGGCTGCACCTCCCACTCCATGGCGGTCAGCGGCAGCCCCTGCGGGTGGTCGTAGACGCC
Source organism: Cryobacterium sp. TMT1-62 (assembly GCF_004403145.1). NCBI lineage: Bacteria > Bacillati > Actinomycetota > Actinomycetes > Micrococcales > Microbacteriaceae > Cryobacterium > Cryobacterium sp. TMT1-62. The sequence goes on from NZ_SOGZ01000026.1 coordinate 61,386, forward strand.
GTCGGCCGCCGGGAACGGCGACCGGGTGGGGCGGTCGGTCGGGGCCTGGGCGAGCAACGGATGTTCGGCCGGGCGATCACTGACCAGGTCGCCGTGGTAATAGTTCACGCCGAGGGTGTCGATCGGCTGGTTGATCTGGGCCAGGTCTCCCTCGTGGATGAAATCGGTCAGCCCGTACTCGGCCACGTCCTGGAGCACATCCTCCGGGTAGAAGCCGCGGAAGACCGGGTCGAGGAAGATCCGGTTGAACTGCCCGTCGATGCGGCGCGCGGCATCCACGTCGCCCGCATGCGTCGGATCGACCGGCTTGGCGACGGTGAGGTTGAGCGTGATGCCGAGCTCGAGCTTCGAGTCGCGTTCGCGCAGCGCCTCGACGGCGAGGCCGTGCCCCAGGAGCAGGTGGTGTGCGGCGGCCAGGCCGTCCCGGGGGCTCTGCCGCCCGGGCGCGTGGGCGCCGGCGGTGTAGCTGAGGAAGGAGGAGCACCACGGCTCGTTGAGAGTGGTCCACACGCCCACGCGGTCGCCGAGGGTGTCGTGCACGGTGAGGGCGTAGTCCCGGAAGCGTGCGGCGGTGTCGCGGTTGGTCCAGCCACCCTTCTCCTCGAGGGCCTGCGGCAGGTCCCAGTGGTAGAGGGTCAGCCACGGCTTGATGCCGGCGCCGAGGAGCTCGTCGACCAGGCGGGAGTAGAAGTCCACGCCCTTCGGGTTGACCGGCCCGCCGTCGGGACGCACCCGGGCCCAGGAGGTGGAGAAGCGGTAGGTCTGCAGCCCCAGGTCCTTCATCAGGGCGACGTCGCCCTGATAGCGGTGGTAGTGGTCGCAGGCGACGTCGCCGTTGTCGGCCTTGAGGACAGCACCCGGCACGCGGCTGAACGTGTCCCAGATGGAATCCGTGCGGCCGTCCTCATGGGCGGCGCCCTCGATCTGGTAGGCGGCCGTCGCCGCCCCGAAGAGGAACTCGGGCGGGAAGGAACGAACGTGTGAGGTCATACCCATATTCTCGGTGATTGTTTCGAGTGTTCCGAACGAGGTCATCCCTTGACCGCGCCCTGCATGATTCCGGCCACGAGCTGCTTACCCAGGAAGATGAAGACCAGGATCAGCGGGATGATCGAGAGCACCACGCCGGCCAGCACGAGCGAGTAGTCGACGTAGAAGGCGGCCTGCAGCTGCTGCAGTGCAACCGGGAGGGTCGGGTTGCCGGGGCCGAGCACGATGAACGGCCAGAAGAAGTTGGTCCAGGTGCCGATGAACGTGAACAGGGCGAGCATCGCCGCGGCCGGGCGGGCGGCCGGGAGACCGATGTGCCAGAAGCTGCGGATCATCGACGCTCCGTCCATGCGCACCGCCTCGATCAGCTCGTCGGGCAGTGCGTCGCGCAGGTACTGGGTCATCCAGAACACGCCGAACGCGGTCACCATGGCGGGCGCGATGACGGCCCAGAGGCTGCCGGTCCAGCCGAGCCTTGACATGACGATGAACAGGGGCACGACGCCGAGCTGGGTCGGCACGGCCATGGTCGCGATCACGAAGATGAGCAGACCTTCCCGGCCGCGGAACTTCAGCTTGGCGAAGGCGTAGCCGGCGAGCGTCGAGAACATCACGACGCTGAGCGACACCACGGACGACACGATGATGCTGTTGCCGAGCGCCGTCCAGAACGGGATGCTGTCGATGACCGTGGCCGCGTTGGCGATGAAGTTACCGCCCGGGATCCACATCATCCCGTTCTGGTTCAGCGCGGAGGCATCCTGGCTGCCGATCAGGAACGACCACCAGATCGGGAAGGCCGAGCCGAGGATAACCGCGATCAGGATGCCGTAGACCCAGAGGGACGGCCGACGGTCGTGCCCGCCGATGATGGTCTTGCTCATGAGATGCCTTTCGCGCGGACGCGCAGCTTGCGGTCGCCGGTGCCCGCGATGCGACGGGTGATGAGGAAGTTGATGACAGCGATGAGGATGATGATCAGGAACAGGAGCCAGGCCACGGCGGACGCCCGGCCGAAGTTGCGCTGGTTCCAGCCGAGTTCGTAGATGTACAGGGTGAGCGTCTGCCACTGGCGACTGGCTCCGCCCTGGCCGACGTTGTCGAACATGCGTGCCTCGTCGAAGATCTGCAGCCCGCCGATCGTCGAGGTCAGGATGACGAAGATGATGATCGGTCGCAGCAGCGGCAGGGTGATCGACCCGAAGGTGCGCCAGCGGTTGGCGCCGTCGATGATGGCGGCCTCGTAGTAATCGCGCGGGACGGCCTGCATGGCGGCGAGGAAGATAAGGGCGTTGTAACCGGTCCAGCGGAAGTTCACCATTGTGGCGATGGCGAGGTGGCTGGGGATCACGTCGACGTGCCAGCGCACGGGCTCGAGGCCCAGGCTCATGATCGCGCTGTTGATCAAGCCGAACTTGTCGCCGAAGAGGTCGTTGAAGATGAGTGCGACGGCGACCGGGGCCACGACGTAGGGAAGGAGCACGCCCATGCGCCAGAAGGTCTTTCCGCGCAGGTTGAAGTCGAGCACGGCGGCGATGCCGAGCGCGACGATGATCTGGGGGATGCTCGAGAGCAGGAAGATGCTGAAGGTGTTGCGCAGGGAGTTCCAGAAGTATCCCTGGCTCAGCACCGTGACGAAGTTCTCCAGGCCGACGAAGTCGCCCTGGCCGCCGATGAGGTTCCAGTCGTGCACCGACACCCACGCCGTGTACAGCAGCGGGAAGAGGCCCATGACGGCGAAGACGAGGAAGAAGGGGGAGATGTAGAGGTAAGGCGAGAAGCGCACATCCCAGCGGCTCAGTGTGTGGCTGAGGGCGATGCGGCGGATGCTGCGGGCATTCACCTCGACAGCGGCAACGGTAGTCATGAAAGTCCTTCGGTGGTTGAGCTTGTCGAGGCCCGGGTGAGCCGGTCGAGACCGGGGTCGGGCCGGCCGGGACCAGGTGGTCTCGACAGGCCCGACCGGCGGGATGGTGCTGGTTAGCCGAGCGACTCGACGTCGGTGACCCACTGAGCCCACGACTCGTCAGCCGTCATGGTGCCGTCTTCGACGCGGGTGAGCGCCTGCTGCATGGCGTCGTTGATCGCGAAGTAGAACTCGCCCTTGTACGGGGTCACGTCGACAGCGGCGGCGCGGTTGGCAAGGATCTCACCGGTCGGCGCGTTGTTGAAGAACTCGTTCGTGGCGCCGAGGAGTTCGTCGCTCTCGAGGGCTTCGAGCTGGCTCGGAAACGTGCCCTTGGACGCGAACGCCTTGAGCTGCTGCTCCGGGGCGGTCAGCCAGGAAGCGAGCTTCTGGGCCTCGGCCTGGTTCTTGGATTGCTCGGGAACGGTCAGGTACGAGCCGCCCCAGTTGCCGCCGCCGCCGGGGAACGTGTCGGCGATGTCCCAGCCGGCGACGCCTTCAGCGTTGCCGGAGATCACGCCGAGCATCCAGCCCGGGCAGAGCATCGTGGCGAAGCCGTCGTTCTGGAAGCTGGCGGTCCAGTCGTCGCTCCACTGTCCGAGGTGCGCGGACAGCGTGCTGCTGGCCTCGAGCACGCTCGTGTAGGCCTTCTTCACCTCCGGGTTCCCGGTGGCGATGATGGTGCCGTCTTCTTCTTCATAGGCGTTGGGGATCTGGTTGACGACGCCCTGCCAGGTGGCTCCGGCAGAGTCGAACCACGGCACGTTCGTGCCGGCAGCAGCGAACTTCTCACCGGCTGCGTAGTAGCTCTCCCAGCTGGTGCCGAGGAGTGCGGCGACCTCGGCGCGGTCGGTCGGAAGACCGGCGGCGGCGAACAGGTCGGAGCGGTAGCAGACGGCTTCCGGACCGATGTCGGTGCCGTAGGCGATCAGGCGGCCGTCGGCATCCGTCGCGGCCTCGGTCTTCCAGTCGAGCCAGCGCTCGTCGACGTCGTCAGAGGCGAGGTCGATGAACTGGTCGGAGTATTGGAGCAGTTCCGGCAGCCAGTCGACCTCGATGGCCTCGATGTCGCTCAGGCCGCTGCCTGCGGCGAGACGGGTCGTGAGGTTGTCGCGGGCCTCGTTGGAGGTGGCAGCCTTCTTGTGCGTGATGGTGACGTTCGGGTTGGCCTTCTCGTACTCGGCGAACAGGTCGTCATAGCCGAATTCGTTGAACGTCGCGACGGTCAGTTTGACGTTTTCGTCGGTCGACTGCTCTCCGCCGGCGTTCGCTGAACAACCGGATAGAACCAGTGCGAAGGATGCTGCTCCGGCGACTGTTACTGCAAGTGTGGTGCGCGGGAAACGCTTCACGGTCACTCCCTTGTGTGCGTGCTGATGGGTGGATGCAAGGTCGCTCTCATTGTGCCGTGAGAGCGCTCTCACGTGGTGGTGCTTACGTTAGTGCGCGCATCGATGGTTTGTCAAGAGAGCGCTCTCTCCTGGCTCGGCGGTCAGAGTCCGTCTTGGTCCGGTACGGTCACTGTGAGGGAGCGCACCCGGCCGTCGCGGCGGAAGACGCTCGCGCTCACGTCGGCGTCGAGCGTGCCGCCGGGACCGGGCACCTGGGCGCCGTCGGCGAGGTGTGCGACCATCTCGAGCGGGCCGCCGCGGTGGAACACGACCGGGACCTGACAGAACGTGAACGCGAGCGTGTCCGCGGGCAGCTCGACGCTGTGCTGCTCGCCGAGGACATCCCGGTAGGCGAACGTGCCGGGAGCCGTGGTCCACTCGCCGGCCCGCAGCAGGGTGGGCCGCAAACGGATGCGACCGCCTTCGACCCGCAGGCCGAGCTCGCCCAGGCGGGTGAGCACCTCCTCTTTGACCTGCCCGGTCATCCCCGGCTGCCGGGCGCCCTTGCCGGCGGGCGTGTGCGAGTAAGGATCGGTGGGGAACGCACCGTAGGTGAGCGGATCCTTGCGGTAGCCGATGCCGGCACGCACGTCCTCGTACGCCGCCATCAGCCCCTGGATCGAAGTTTCATCCGCCCGCTCGGCGACGGCCCGGTCGAGTGTCTCCTGCACCGCGAGCAGCAGCTTCGCGACCATGTGCCAGTAGATGCTGCCGAGGCCCTCGTAGGCGAAGAACGAGCCGGAGCGCCCGGTGAATTCCGCATGCCGGAAGACTTCCTCGAAGATGGTGAGCAGTTCGGCCCGGTCCTGTTCCACGGCGCCCTGCAGCGCTGGGTCGGCGCTGAGCCGGTCGAGCGCCTCCGAAACGCCCCTGGCGTTTCGGATGTGGGCGGCGAAGTGCAGGTCGCCCTGAACATCCCGCACAACAATGCTGCGGTCGCCGGCAGCGATGAGGCGCAGGGCGAGAGGGCAGTCGGCGGCCCGTGCCGCACTGAAGGTGTTGCGGGCGAGAAAGGACGAAAGGTCCTTGTCGGGATAGAGGATGTAGCTGTGCTGGTCGGCGCGGTACAGCCGGCTCGTGCGCAGGGCACCGAGCAGGTCCAGCGTCTCTTCCGGGCCGAGCAGGCCGGAGGAAAGGATGGCGACCTGGCCCTCGAGCATCTCCGCGAGCCGTCGCACATCGGCCCCATTGTCCCCGAACTCCAGCACGTTGTAGGAGTGCACGAGCCCGTCGTCCCGCCGGTTGGCATGCAGGCCGGACTCGATGAAGCGCCGAGCCAGATCGAGCAGCTCGGCGACGTCTCCCGCGGCGACCGCCGACCGCTCCCCACCGAACCCGGCGTAGACCCGCTCGCGATAGGCGGTCCCTGCCTCGCCCAGGCCGTCCATCACGGCCCGGCGGCGAGTGGAATCGAACCCGACGGCCAGGCCGTCCGCATGCTCGAAGAGCACGTCGCGCACCGCGGTGAGCAGTCCGGCGAGCTCGCTCGAGAGCTCGACGTCGACCGTCAGGAGGTCCTGCACGAAGACGAGGTAGCGGCGCAGATAGGCGAGGGTGACCACCGACAGGCCACGGCCGACGAGCGCGTTGTTGGCGTCGTTCCATTCCGGGCGCTGGGTCGTCATCCAGATGCCGCCGTCCGGCACCAGATTGACGAGCTTGGCCAGCAGGAGCAGCAGCACCTTCTCGGCCAGCGTTACCCGCACGAGGTCGCCGTCGGCACCGTGCACGAGCCGACCGTCCGAGCCCTCCTCGGCGACCCGCCGCGTGATCGTGCGCTGCCGCTCGTCGTCGAAGGTGATGGTGTTGTACGGGTCCGTGAGGATGTCCGCATAGGCGGCGATCCGGTACGGCACGTCGGCGTGGGTGAAGGCCGCCCGGTTGATGAGCGCGCCGAGGCGCCCCGGGTGGAATCGGCGGGAGGTCTCGAGCAACTTGAGCAGGTAGATGATCTGGTGGTCGCTCCAGTAACCGATGTTGGCCCAGGGGTCTTCGGGCTCGGGGACCTCCCAGTCGATGCCCTCGCGAGAGATCCGGTACGGGTTGTAGCCGTCGGCGGTCGTGGCGTCAAGGAAAATCGTGACCATCGACTCCACGTATTCGGGGAATGACCAGGCCAGCGCCTCCCAGTTCTGGAAGATGTCCCGCCAGTTGCCTTGGTATTCCAGGCGACGGATGCCACCCTCGTCTTTCAGAACGATCCGGAACTGATTCCACGGCCGGCTCGGATCGCCGTGCCGGCGGCTGAACGTGAGCGGCAGGTATTCCGTGGCGAGGCGCCACAGGTCTACGTCGCCGTGCTCCTGGGCGATGGCGATGAGTTCGTCGGCGCGCAGCCGCTCGGGCAGCGCCGCCAGCACGCCGGCGCAGCGCTGGGCGGTCGACTTACTCCGCTGAATGATGAACGCCCGCACGTCGCTCAACTCCACCGTGTAGCCCTCGGCGGGAACGCCGCCGCGCATCGTGTTGAAAAGCACGTTGGCGGTGTGGTGGATGGTCGCGAGCTCGTCGCCGCTGTGCTGGGCGGCGTCGGTGGCCGCGAGGATCGTCTCCAGGTCGGACCGGGTGCCGACGATGTCGGCCGCGAGCTCCTCGGCGAGCCCGGCAGGATCTCGCAGCTTCTCGCGCAGGGCGACGACATCGGCCGCGTCCTGGTTGACGTCGGCGACGATCTGCCAGCGCTGCGTGCTTCCGGGGGCCAGCGTGATCCGCGCGTGCACGAGGTAAGCGCCGCGCTGGCCGCGGACATCCGTCTCGGCGGTGATGCCCCGGCCCCGGGCGAAGGCAGCCACCTGGCTGATCGAGAGCAGGTGCTCGGCGTTGCCCAGCCCTACCTGCCAGGCCACGTTGGCCTGCAGCGACTCGCTGGGCTCGGCGAGGTCGGAGAGCGTCGCGTTCAGCGTCAGCAGCCCGAGGCCCGTCGAAGAGTCGAGTTCGGCCCGCTTGTAGGCGTCCAGCAGCACGCTCAGCTCGTTCTGCGTCTTCTTGAGGGCTCCGGCGGGAAGGATGTTCACCAGGCCGTCGAGGAGGTCGACGTCGAGCGTTTCGCCGAGTTGCTCGCCGGTGAGCTTCTGGTCGGTGAGCGAGGTCAGGGCGCAGCTGCGCACGACGCCGAAGCGGGCACTCGTCTGCCAGGTCACGCGCAGGCGCAGGCCGAGATCCGGGCGGGTCTCCTCGAAGACCAGGGTCGTGCCGAGGGCGTCCTTGTACAGCGTGCGCTGCACTGCCTGATCGCCGGGACGTACCTCCGCGAACGGCTGCCAGTGAATCCCGGTCCCGTCGGGGCGTCGAACGAGCAGCACGCTGAGCCCACCGGTTCGGCCGCCGCTCTCGGTGACCTTGTCGTCGGTGTAATACGGGAACAGGGCCCGATCGGCGTCGACCCGTCCTGCCGTCAGGCCGCCCGTGCTCGAGATGAAGAGCCAGACGTTGCTCGCGCCGACGAGGGTCATGAAGAACGGCGGCATCTGGTCGTAGGCCTCGATCCGGTAGAACCGGCGCCCGTCCAGATCGACCGGTCCGCCCCGGACGGTGCCCTCCGCAGGGTCAGTGCCCTCTGCGGGGTCGAACGGGATCTCGCCCCGGCCGGTGGGCTGAATGATGGTCTCGAGGGGCATGCGATCCTCCATTGGATTCACTCCGGCGGATGTTCCGGCCGGCGAAGGCTCCACCATCTCACTGATGAGAGCGCTCTCACAGACTGCCAGACATCTATCGCGCATTCAAGCGCCGGCCCCCCGCGGTGTTGTGCGGAGGGCCGGCGCTGGGTCGGCTGAAGGTGCACCGGGTCGACCGGCGGGGGCCCGCCTGGCGGCCGAAGCCTTAGGCGAACGCGGCTACGGCGACAGTGACGGGTTCGTCGCCGGAGACCAGGTGCAGCACCCGGCGCTCGGCGGCGCCGGTCTCGATGAGTGCGGCCAGCACGGCCGCGACGTCCGCGCGGGGCACAGTCGCGCGATCTTCCGGCAGGCCGGGGCCGGCCGGGTTCAGGCGCACCAGTCCGGTTCCTGCGTCGTCGACGAGGCCGCCGGGGCGAACGATCGTCCAGGCCAGGGGCCGAGCGATCAGGTCTTCCTCGGCCGCCAGTTTGGCCTGCAGGTAGCCCAGGAAGTCCGCCGGTACATCCGCCGGGGTCTGACCGTCCCGCACCTTCTCGGTGCCGGTCGACGAGATCTGGATGAAGCGCGCCACGCCGGCGGACTCAGCCGCGTCGGCCAGTCGCACGGAGCCGCCGAAGTCGACGGCCTGACGGCGCCCCTCGCTGCCGTCGGCTCCGGCGCCCGCGGCGAACACCGCGACGTCGGCACCGGCCAAGAGATGCGCCGCCTCGGCCGATGAGGTTTTTTCGAGGTCGAACACCACCGGAACGGCTCCGTCAGCGACGAGGTCCGCCCTCTGTTCCTCCGTGCGGATCAGCCCGAGGACCTCGTGGCCGTTCTTCGTGAGCTCCCGCGTGAGCTGCCGGGCGATTTTTCCATGTCCACCTGCAATAACAATGCGCATTACCAATACAACGCCCCGACGGCCCCCACAATTCCCCAACGCCCGGACCGGGCCATCCGTGACTGCGCGCCCTGTGCGCATTCGACGGAGATTTTGCCACAAAGTGACAATTTGAGGCCTAAATGGGGCGGTAGGAGCAAAATCTCCGTCGAATTCGTTCGGGTGCTAGCGGGGCTGGGTGCGGGCCTCGCGCTCGAACTCGTCGACGTCGATCCCCGGCTCGACCAGGGCGCCCATCCTGTCGGCGGCCCGCTGCGCGTCCCGGGTCAGCTCGGCCTGCGCGGTCAGCTCGGCCGCGTTCTCGTCCGCGGCCTCCTGCAGGGCGGAGGTGTTGCGCAGCGGCGGCGCCGTGAGGAAGAAGCTCAGTACGAATGCGACCAGCACGACGGCCAGGCTCACCCAGAAGACGGTGACGGATGCGTCGTTGAAGCCGACGAGGAACGGCTCTGCGAGCCGCGGGTCGGCCGTGTTGAGGAACGAGGTGTCGCCGTCGAGGGCGCCGCCCACGCTGCCCGGGTTGGCCAACAGGGCCAGGATGCCGGTGTTCGCCGGGTCGGCCTGCACGGCCGGGTCCGTTGCAGCGTCCCTGACCCCGGAGACGATGGTCGGGTTGTCGAAGGCCGCGCCGATCGTGTCGGGGATGCGGGTGAACAGCACCGAAAAGAGCACGGCGGTGCCGAGCGTGCCGCCGATCTGGCGGAAAAACGTCGCGGCGGATGTGGCCACGCCGATATCCCGAGGGCCGACCGAATTCTGGCTGGCGATGGTGAGCGTCTGCATCAGCTGGCCGAGGCCGAGGCCGATCAGGAGCATCCCGGCCATCATGAATCCGACCGGCTTGTCGGCGGTGGCGAATGTGAAGAGCAGGAAGCCTGCCGACATGAAGGCAGTGCCGATGGTGGGGAAAACCTTGTAGCGGCCGGTACGGGCGATCAGCTGGCCGCTCACAATGGAGGAGATCATCAGGCCCGCGATCATCGGCAGCATCAGGAACCCGCTCTCCGTCGGGGTGGCCCCGTTCACGAGCTGCAGGTAGAGCGGCACCGTCATCATGGCGCCGAACATGCCGAAGCCGACGAAGACGCCCAGGATGGTCGCCATCCTGAACGTGGACGAACGGAACAGTTTCAGCGGGATGAGCGCGTCGTCGCCCATCAGCCGCTCGGCGAGGATGAAGGCCGCGATGCTGAAGAGCCCGATCACGTAGCAGGCGATCGAGGGGATCGAACCCCAGCCCCAGGTGCGGCCCTGCTCGGCCACGAGCAGCAGCGGCGCGGCTGCAAGGATCACGGTCACCGCTCCCCACCAGTCGATGCGAACGGGCCGGGCGAAGTGGGGAACGTGTAGAAACTTCAGCACGATTGCGAGGGCGATGATGCCGATCGGGAGGTTGATCAGGAAGACCCACCGCCAGCCCGTGATTCCGAGGATCGTGTCCGAGCCCGACAGGACGCCGCCGATGAGCGGGCCGATCACGCTGGAGACCCCGAAGACGGCCAGGAAGTACCCCTGGTATTTCGCCCGCTCCCGGGGTGCCAGCATGTCGCCCATGATCGTCAGGGGGAGAGCCATCAGGCCGCCGGCGCCGAGCCCCTGGATGGCCCGGAAGATCGCGAGCTCGTACATCGAGTTCGCCAGGCCGGCCAGGAGCGAGCCGATGAGGAAGATTGTGATCGCGATCAGGAACAGCGGGCGGCGCCCGAAAATGTCGCTGAGTTTGCCGTAGATCGGCGTGCTGATGCACGACACGATCAGGTAGGCGGTCGTCACCCAGGCCTGCAGCGCCATGCCGTCGAGGTCGTCGGCGATGGTGCGCATCGATGTTCCGACAATGGTCTGATCGAGGGCGGAGAGGAACATTCCGGCCATCAGTCCGAAGATGACGAAGAGAATCTGCCGGTGGGACATCAGCGGCGGGGCGGCGAGAGCGGGAGAAGTTTGCATTGTGCGCAAAGTTACACGATGGGCAAACAATCTTCAAGCGCCTGCGGGCCGTCGGAGGCTGGGGGAACCCGCTCCGGTCTATGCTCAGCATCGTGTGGGCAGATCGGGCAGTGGGGGTCGCGCATCCGTTACGGCGGAGGCGTATCGTCGTGCTGTCCATCGCCATCTCTGTACTCGCCGCCGGTGCGGTGGCGGCCGGAGCCCTGACCGGGGAAACCGCGCCGCCCGTCGTCGGTTCCGCCGTCGCTCCGACGCTGATTGCCCGTGTCGAACCGAGCGCCACCCCCACCCCGCCTCGTTCCGCCCCGACAGGTTCCCCGGAGCCGGCCGTGATGCCTACCTTTGACCGTTCCGCGCGCTCACTCGACGACCCGGCCAGCCTCTGGGTCGTCGTTGACAAGACCCGCCCGCTGAACCCCACCGACTACGCTCCGACCGACCTCGTCGACGTCCCGGTGGCTCACGTCTGGAGCCCGCAACTTCGCCGGGAGGCGTCGGACGCAACCGTGGCCCTGTTCTCCGCGTTCGAGGCGGAGACCGGGCTGAAGCTGCAGTCCCACAGCGCCTACCGGAGCTTCGCGGCCCAGGTGATGGTCTACGACGCGGATGTCGCCGCGAACGGACAGGCGTTCGCCGACACCAGCACGGCCCGGCCGGGAAACAGCGAGCACCAGACCGGTCTGGCCATCGACATCAGCGCACTGCCCCGGATCTGTTCGCTGGATGCCTGCTTCGGCGACACCCCACAGGGGCAGTGGCTTGCCGGGAATGCCTGGCGTTTCGGGTTCCTGCTGCGCTACCCGGCCGACAAGGTGGCCATCACCGGCTACGGCTACGAGCCCTGGCACTTCCGCTACATCGGAACGGAACTGGCCACGGAGATGCACGCCACCGGAACCGCCACCCTCGAGGAGTTCTTCGGGCTCCCGGCGGCTCCCGGCTACCACTGATCTCGTTCCCCAATCCCGTTTCCTGATCGGCGCAGGGCCGGCGTGTCGTCCACCCGGGCATTTCCCGGATAAGTGTGATTACCTTGGAACGGACCCCCCCCGAGTAGGGCGTGTCTGCCACCCCCCCCGGTGGCACCTCGAACGAAGAGAGAAATCTGTGGTTCTGACCCGACGTTTCCGCATCGTCGCTGCCGTACTCGTTCTGGGCGGCCTCGTGGCCGGAACGGCCGCCGTGGCCGGGATGACTGGGGATGAACCCGTCGTCTCGGCGACTCCGACCCCGGCTGCTGACTCCACGCAAACGGCGCCGAAGGCCGATGCGGCCGCGTCTGACGCGACGGCTACAGATCGGGTCGCCCCCGCGGAGGCCGCAGAGCCGGTTCCCATCGACGCCCAGGTGCAGGCGCAGGTGAGTTACATGCTCGCCCACTGGACCGACTACAACACGGATGGCTACGGCGTCATCACCGACAACGACTGCGTCAATTTCACCAGCCAATCCCTGATCGAGCGGGGCTGGACCATGGACGACCAGTGGTACGCAGAGGGAACCGGCTCCGACTTCGACACCTCGTCACCGTGGATCAGCTCAACCGCGTTCCGGGACTACGTCGCGCAGTCCGGCCGCGCCACCGCCCTCACGGATGACCAGCGCGACCAGGTCAAGCTCGGCGACGTCGCCCAGTTCGACTGGGACAACTCCGGGGACCGCGACCACACCGGGGTCGTCACCCGGATCGAGGGGTCGGGCGACGACATCCAAATCTACTATGCCGGCCACACCGACGACACCGACTTCCGGTCGGTCGACTACGCGATCACCGAGAAGCACCCGGGCGCCACGGCGTACTACTGGAGCATTCCCTAGGTACCGAAGCACTCCCTACTGCTGATCTCCGGTCCCGACAGGCTCGACCGCCGCGGTGGTCAAGCCGGTCCGGACCAGACGCGTCAGGCGATGGCGCCGTCGACGATGGCCTTGGCCTCGATCTGAACCTGCTTCAGGTGTTCCGGGCCAGTGAAGGACTCGGCGTAGATCTTGTAAACGTCCTCGGTGCCACTCGGCCGGGCCGCGAACCAGGCGTTCTCGGTGACGACCTTGACGCCGCCGATTGCCGCACCGTTGCCGGGAGCGTGACTCAGCTTGGCGATGATCTTCTCGCCGGCGAGTTCGGTGGCCGTGATGGCGGCTCCGTCGAGCTTGGACAGCTGCGCCTTCTGGGCGGGCGTCGCGGCCGCGTCCACGCGAGCGTAGGCCGGGTCGCCGAAGTGCTCGGCCAGCTCGGCGTAGCGTTGGCTGGGCGTCTTGCCGGTCACGGCGAGAATCTCCGAGGCGAGCAGGGCCAGCAGGATGCCGTCTTTATCGGTGGTCCAGACGGTTCCGTCAAAGCGCACGAAGCTGGCGCCGGCGCTCTCCTCGCCGCCGAAGGCGACCGAGCCGTCGATCAGGCCCGGAACGAACCACTTGAATCCGACCGGCACCTCCCAGAGGTCGCGGCCGAGGAAACCCGCGACGCGGTCGATCATGGTGGAGGAGACGAGCGTCTTGCCGATCGCGGCATCCGCCCGCCAGCCTTCGCGGTGGCTGTACAGGTAGTCGATGGCCACGGCCAGGAAGTGGTTCGGGTTCATCAGCCCGCCGTCGGGGGTGACGATACCGTGCCGGTCGGCGTCGGCGTCGTTGCCGGTGACGATGTCGAACTCGTCCTTGTGGGCGGCGACGGATGCCATCACGGACGGGCTCGACGGATCCATCCGGATCTTGCCGTCCCAGTCCAGGGTCATGAAGCGCCAGGTGGGGTCGACGTGGGGGTTGATCACGGTCAGGTTGAGCTCGTAGCGGTCGCGAATCGCACCCCAGTAGCCCACGCTCGCGCCGCCGAGCGGGTCGGCTCCGATACGAATGCCGCTGGCCTTGATGGCGGCCATGTCGATGATGTTCTCAAGGTCATTCACGTACCCACCGCGGAAGTCGTAGGTCTCGACCGCGCTGGGCTCGCTCTTTTTGACATCATTGAGCCCGGCGGCGATGAGTTCGTTGGCCCGGGCGGCGATCCACGAGGTGGCGTCGCTGTCGGCCGGTCCGCCGTGCGGTGGGTTGTATTTGAAGCCGCCGTCGGAGGGCGGGTTGTGGCTCGGGGTGACCACGATCCCATCGGCCTCGTCGCTGTTCCCGGCCCGGTTGTAGGCCAGGATCGCGTGCGAGAGGGCCGGAGTAGGCACATAGTCGTCGAACTCGTCGACCAGCACGCGCACGCCGTTCGCGACGAGCACTTCGAGGGCGGTCGTATAGGCTGGCGCGCTCAGGGCGTGCGGGTCGGTGCCGATGAAGAGCGGCCCGGTGATGCCCTGCATGGCGCGGAATTCAACGATCGCCTGCGTGGTCGCGATGATGTGGTCTTCATTGAAGGCCGTGTTGAGGGAGCTCCCTCGGTGACCGGAGGTGCCGAAGGCCACTCGCTGGCCTGGCACCGTGACATCCGGTTTCAGGTCGTAGTACGCCTTCACCAGCGCTTCGACATCGACAAGGTCAGATTCCAGGGCCGCTGTGCCCGCGCGTTCGTTCATAGTGTCCAGTCTTGCACTGCAACTAGGCTGATCTGCATGTCCGAGTCGCGCAATGTCAGCTACAGCTTCCTCGGGCCGACGGGCACCTTCACCGAGGCAGCCCTCACCCAGGTCGTCGAAGCCCAGGGCAAGCCGTGGCGGGCCGTGAACAATGTCGGCGAGGCGTTCGACGACGTCGTGTCCGGCCGTAGTGTGGCCGCGATGATCGCGATCGAGAACTCCGTCGACGGTGGCGTGTCCGCCACGCAGGATGCACTCGCGAGCGTGCCCGACCTGCGCATCATCGGCGAGTACCTGGTTCCGGTGAACTTCGTCCTGGTGGCTCGCCCGGGCACCGCGCTGGCCGATGTGAAGATCGTCAACGCGCATCCGGTCGCCTATGCGCAGTGCCGCCGCTGGCTGGAATCCAATCTGCCGCACCACGGCCACCTTCCGGCGTCGAGCAACGTGGCCGCCGCCGCGTCGCTGGTCGAATCAGGGCAGGCGGATGCTGCCATCGCTCCGCCCGGCATCGAGAAGCACCACGATGTGGTCGTGCTCGCCCGCAGTATCGGCGACAACGCCAACGCGGTCACCCGCTTCGTGCTCGTCAGCCGAACCACCACCGTGCCGCCCCGCACTGGCGCCGACAAGACCAGCCTGATCGTGGAGCTGCCCGAAGACCGCTCAGGCGCCCTGCTCGAGATGCTCGAGCAGTTCGCCACCCGGGGCGTCAACCTCAGCCTGATCCAGTCGCGCCCCATCGGCGACGCCCTGGGGCGCTACCGGTTCGTGATCGATGCCGACGGTCATATCCACGACGAACGCGTGGCCGACGCGCTGCTCGGCCTGCGCCGGTTCAGCCCCCAGGTGATCTTCCTCGGCTCGTACCCGCGGGCCGACAAGCAGCCGATCGAGTTCACCTCGCGCTACAACGACAACGTTTTCATCGGTGCGCGCGCCTGGCTGCGCGGCCTGCTCGGCGAGCCCGCGGTCTGACGGTCCCACCAGCCCAGCCCAGTCCAGCCCGGCCCGGCCCTCAGGCCGCGACAGGAACCCGCAGGACGAGGGCGGCAGGGTCGGTGCGCAGGGACACCGAGCGCACCGGGCCGAGCGCGTCGCCGTCCACCTCGAACTCCTGCGCCTCGACCAGCACGATCCGGATATCGGCGGCGTGCAGCGTCGTCAGCACCCGTGCAGTGGTCGATTCGGTTCGCTCGATGATGCGACGCCCGGCCGCCGAGCGGCGCAGAACGCCGTTCTCCCACGTCACCCGGCGCCAGATTGTGAGCCAGCCGAGCACACCCTTGGGCTGCAGCATGGCGATGTCGAGGATGCCGTCGTCGAGGCGGGCATTCGGCAGAATCTGGATATTTCCCGGCAGCAGGCCGCAATTGCCGATCAGGATGGTGCTCACGTGCGCCGGCCGGTGCGGGCGCCCGTTCAGGCTGTACCGGATCTGGAACGGCTTGACCCGGGGGAGCACGCGCGCCACGGCGTCGACGTAGGCCAGCCAGCCCACCGCCCGCTTCAGTTCGGGCCGCGTGCTCACGACCATCTGGGCGTCGATGCCGATGCCCGCCATCACGAGGAAGACGTGGTCGGCCAGGGCGCCGTCGTCGGTGCGCACGGATGCCACACCCACGTCGATCGGCTTGTTTCCGCCCGTGAAGGCAACCATGGTGGCCTCGTCAAGGTTCGACAGCGGCAGGCCCAGGTTGCGGGCCAGCAGATTGCCGGTGCCGAGGGGCACGATGGCCAGGGGCACACCGGAGCCACGGAGCACGTCGGCGATCGCGCGAATCGTGCCGTCGCCGCCCGCCACGAGCACCAGGGACGCACCCTTCGCCAGGGCGAGCCGGGCGGCTTGCCTGCCGGCGTCGTCCGCGGCGGTCGGGAGCCAGAGCGAGCCGGCCCAGTCCGACGCGGTCTCCGCGCGGGCCACGCTCGCCCGCAGGCGGTCCAGGTCGACTTTGGTGGGGTTGTAGACGATTGCCGCCCGCCGAACAACTGTCGGTTGATCGGAAGTATCCACGCGGTAAGGCTAGCAAGGTGCCGGACCATGCGCTTGTAGACTGATTCGGTGATTGATCCTGTGCTGCTGCGAGAGAATCCTGACCTCATCAAGCGTTCGCAGAAAGCGCGCGGTGCGTCGGTCGAGGCGGTCGACGACGCGCTCGCCGCCGACGCGGAGCGTCGCGCCACTATCCGGGCGTTCGAGGCGCTGCGTGCCGCCCAGAACCAGTTCGGCAAGCAAGTGGCCTCCGCGCCTCCCGCGGAGAAGAAGGCCCTCGTCGCCCAGGCACAGAGCCTCGCTGCCGATGTCAAGTCCGCCGCGGCCGCCTCGAGCGAGGCCGAGGCGCTGTTCACCGCGGTCGTGCGCACCCTCGCGAACCCCGTCATCGACGGCGTACCGGCCGGCGGTGAAGAGAACTTCGTCACCCTCCGCACCCATGGCGCCGTGCCCGCCTTCGACTTCGAGCCGCGCGACCACCTCGAGCTGGGCGAACTGCTCGGTGCCATCGACATGGCCCGAGGGGCCAAAGTGTCCGGCGCCCGGTTCTACTTCCTGCGCGGCATCGGCGCCCGCCTCGAGATCGCGCTGATGAACATGGCGCTCGACCGGGCGCTGGCGGCCGGCTTCATCCCCCTGATCACGCCCACCCTGGTGCGGCCCGAGATCATGGACGGCACCGGGTTCCTCGGCGAGCACGCCGACGAGGTCTACTTCCTCCCCGCCGACGATCTCTACCTCACCGGCACCAGCGAGGTCGCGCTCGCCGGCTACCACTCGGACGAGATCCTGGACCTGTCCGGCGGACCGCTCCGCTACGCCGGCTGGTCCACCTGCTATCGGCGCGAGGCCGGTTCGGGCGGCAAGGACACCCGCGGCATCATCCGGGTGCACCAGTTCAACAAGCTGGAGATGTTCACCTACGTGCTGCCGGAGAATGCCGAGGCCGAGCACGACCGCCTCGTCGCCCTGCAGGAGGACATGCTCCAGGCGCTCGGCCTCAGCTACCGCGTCATCGACGTGGCCGCCGGCGACCTCGGCTCCAGCGCCGCCCGCAAGTTCGACATCGAGGCGTGGGTCCCCACCCAGAACGCCTACCGCGAACTGACCAGCACGAGCAACTGCACGACCTACCAGGCGCGCCGGCTCGATATCCGTTACCGCACCGAGTCGGGCAAGACCACGCCGGTCGCAACCCTCAACGGCACCCTGGCGACGACCCGCTGGATTGTGGCCCTGCTCGAAACGCACCAACAAGCGGATGGCTCGGTACTCATCCCCGAGGCGCTGCGCCCCTGGCTGGGCGGCCTCGACGTCATTCGGCCGGTGGGCGCATGACGACGCCGACGGATGCCCCCTGGCTGGTGGCCCTCGACGTCGACGGCACCACCATGCACGAGAATGGCACGATCAGCGACGGCGTCCTCGACCAGGTGCGGCGGCTCGCCGCGGCCGGTCATGAGGTCATGCTCGCCACCGGGCGCTCGTCCGCCACCACGCTCCCCGTGCTCGAGCGCCTGGACATCACCCCGCGCTTCGTGGTCTGCTCGAACGGTGCGATCACCCTGCACCGCGACCCGGCTTCCCCCACCGGGTACCGGCGCGAATGGGTCGAGACCTTCGATCCGACCGATGTGTTGATGCAGATCCGCTCGCACCTGGTCGGTGCCAGGTACGCCGTCGAAGACGAGCGCGGCTTCTACCGCTACACGGAGCCGTTCCCGGATGCCACGATCGGGCTGGATAGCGAGCACGTCGAGTTCGACGATCTGCTGCGCCAGGACGCCACCCGGGTGGTCGTCATCTCGCCTGACCACGACATGGAGGATTTTCTTCAGATCGTCGACCGGATGGGGCTGAACCGGGTGAGCTACGCGATCGGCTGGACTGCCTGGCTCGATATCGCCCCCGACGGCGTGAACAAGGCCACCGCCATGGAGCGGGTGCGCGCCGAGTTCGGGATTCCGCGGAGCCGCGTGATGGCCGTCGGCGACGGGCGCAACGACATCGAGATGCTGCAGTGGGCGTCGGTCCAGGGTCGGGGAGTGGCCATGGGGCAGGCTCCGCACGAGGTGCTCGCGGCGGCCGGCGAGATCACCGGCGCCGTTCACGAAGATGGGCTCGCGCTCGTTCTGAGCAGCCTGTAGGCGGTGCCCAGCCCGCTGCCAGCATCCTCTGGCACTGTGGTGAGCCTGCAAGCGGCTAGAATCGGTCGGTATTCGTTAGTCCGCGACCGCGTGTTATACCAGCGCCGCGGGCAGCGAACCGGGAGGGCTGTCCGAGCGGCCGATGGAGCCAGTCTTGAAAACTGGTGGGCAGAGATGTCTCGTGGGTTCGAATCCCACGCCCTCCGCACCTCGATTCTGCACGACCTGCACAAACGAAGGGACCTGAGTGAGCGACGAATTACGCCCCCGCTCGACACGATCGAAGAAGCTCAGTACCATCGCCCGCCATGGCCGGCTGCGCCGCTCCAACCCGTTCGTGACCGTGGCCAAGGTGCTCGCCGCGTCACTGGCCGTGCTGCTCGTGAGTGGTGCATCCGTCGCCGCGATCGCGACCTACGATGTCGCGTCGAGTGTGCAGGAGAGCGTGCCCCTGGCCAACGAGACCGAGGGTCCCGCCCCCAAGATCGATGCGATCCCGGGCGGCGTGAACCTGCTGGTGGTCGGCAGTGACAGCCGAAAGGGTCAGGATGCCTCGTTCGGGCCGGAGGATTCCACCGGCGACCTCAACGATGTCACCATGCTGCTGCACATCTCCGAAGACCACACCAACGCCTCCGTGATCAGCTTCCCCCGGGACATGTATGTTCCCATCCCCGAGTGCCCGGACCCTGCTGGCGGCACCTTCGACGCGATGAGCAGCCAGAAAATCAACACCACGCTCACCTACGGTGGCCTGGCTTGCACCGTGCTCACGGTCGAGAAGCTCACCGGTTTGAGCATCCCCTACGCGGCAGAGGTGCAGTTCGACGGCGTCATGGCCATGTCGACGGCCGTCGGCGGCGTGCCGGTCTGTGTCGCCGAAGACATCGAAGACGAGTACACGAACACCTACCTTCCGGCCGGAATGCACACGCTCGAGGGTCTGGAGGCGCTGCAGTTCCTGCGCACCCGCCACGGCGTCGGCGACGGCAGCGACCTGACGCGGATCAGCAACCAGCAGGTGTTCCTCTCCTCCCTCGTACGAACCGTGAAGAGTGCGTCCACACTCTCCGATCCCGTCAAGGTGTACTCGCTGGCCAAGGCCGTCACGGCCAACATGAACCTGTCCACGAGTCTCAACGACGTCTCCACCCTGGCGTCGATCGCCGTGGCCCTGAAGGACATCGACCTCAGCAAGGTGGTCTTCGTGCAGGCCCCGACCGGCAATGTTGACGGCGGCGTGGAACCCATCCAGCCGGACTTCGACGACCTGTTCACCGCCGTCGAAGATGACGACTCGCTCCAACTGGCCGGAGACCCGGCTGCGGAGGACCCGGCTGCGATCCCGGATCCCGATGCCACGACCGATCCGGCCGCACCGGTCCCGGATCCGGCCGCGACGCCCCCGACCGCAGTGCTTTCCGATTCAGTCCAGGGCCAGACCGCCGGAGACGTCACCTGCTCTGCAGGCCGGTCGCTCGAGGACCAGTAGTCTCCGGGCGGCGCCCGCAGTCCTCGGTTCGTGCGGATGCCGTCAGTACCGTTATGCTTGCCTACGTGGGTTTGCGCTGCAGACCCCAAGGAGACGTCGCATAGTACGGCTTAGTGCACCACCCTGCTAAGGTGGAGTACCCTTCACGGGGTACCGTGGGTTCAAATCCCACCGTCTCCGCGCTTCTCGTTCCTCCGCATCCCGGTTTTTCTCACTTGGTGCGGGGGTTTTTCTGTCCCGGAACGCACCTGTGACTCGATTCCGGAGGCTCTAACCAACGTCCGTGTCTGAGCCATTTGGTGACCCGATCCCGAAAAATCACGCCAACGTTGGTTGAGCCTGTCGAGCCCCCAACCGGTCCCCTCCCCCAGGCCGCCAGGTGCGGGTGGGGTCGTAGCAGTAGGGTGCCCGGACTTCGGGTTTGCCCCGGATCATGCGGATGTTCCAGCCGGAGGTGTCGATGCTGTGGTGGTGGTACCAACACAGCAGGACCCCGTTGTCGATCTCGGTTTTTCCGCCGCGGTGCCAGGGGGTGACGTGGTGTACTTCGCACCAGGCGGCGGGCACGGTGCACCCCGGGATGGTGCAGCCGCCGTCGCGGGCGCTGATGGCGCGGCGTTGGGCCCGGTTGAAGAAGCGATTCTCGGTGCTGAGGCTGAGGACCTCGTTGTGCGGCCCGAACCGGATCTCCTGAAATCCGCCGGCGCAGAGCGCCTGCTTCACACTTGTCAGCGAGATCGGCGCTTCGACGCCGTCGATCCAGCCCACCCCATGGTCGGCGGTAAGGTCGGCCTGGTTGACGTGGATCATGACGGTGGGGGCGGCGCCGCCCATGGTCGGGGTCCCCGCGTCACGGGTGGCGGCTTCGAACACACCACGGAGGATGTCGGCGCGTTTCTGACCACCATTACGGTCGTCGCTGAGGGCCGCGGCCTCCGCCCCCGGGATCAGCTGCCCGGCCGCCATGCGCGCTTGTTCTTCTTCGGTCGGAAACTTGGGCGCCGCGTGGGCGGAGAGATACGTGTCGAAGATGGCGTTCATGATGCCGCGGAGCTCCGGCGTGACTCCGCCGCGGAGCGGGTAAAGGCCGTCACGGAAGAGCCCGAAGCCGACAGTGCTGCGGGCCTCGGCGACGGGCTCGTTGGGGGCGGTGCCGTCGGGATCGAGGCGAGCCTGCCACTGCCCCGCCATGCCCCGCACCAGGTCCGCAGGGAACGCGAACCCCTCGCCGGGCAGGCCGCGGGTTTCGTCGGTGACGGCGCCGGTCGCACTGGCCACCAGGGCACGTTCGGCAGTGCCGAGGTCGTCGGGCGCGACGCGGGCCGCGACCAGGTCGAGGGCGGTGACGATGTTCTCGGCCGCGTCCACGCCGAGGTCCCCGGCGGTGAGGGCGTCCGCCACGGCCGGGTAGTAGGGCGGCAACATGCTGGTGCCCGCCCGGCGCGGGGTCACGTTCTCGCCCAGGCGCACCCGCCGGTTCGCCTCCCGGGAAGAGACGCGGGTCAGGCGAGTGATCAGGTCGATGCCGCTGCTGGCCCCGTTCTTATACGCCAGGGACTCATGGCCCAGGATGCGGCGGGACCGCACCGAAATGTCAGCGGCGGAGGCGACCCTGGCCGCATCGACCCGGCGGCCGAGGTCTTCGACCGTGCCCAGCACCATCATCGCGTCCGCCTCGCCCAGGAGCGAGAAAGAGACCGAGTCGAGCGCGGCCGCGGCCAGATCACGGGCCTGCTGCAACTGCTGCACGAGAGGTGACTGTGCACGGGGTGCCTGCGCGAGGGGTGCCTGCGCGAGGGACGGCACCGCCTGCGGTGAGGCGGTGGGGTGGTGCGGAGTGGGGGCTCCAGCCATGCCTTAATAGTAGATGTGTACTAATAACAAGTCAAGAGGTTCTGAACGAGTATAGAAAATAATTCGGTCGGCGCGGTGCCGTGGTTGGCCGACCACGCGCATCCGTCGGTGCGCCCCTCAGGCACCGCGGGCTTCCTAACGAATTCGACGGAGATTTTACCGATTTCGAGCCCAAACGGATGTTCTGGGCCGGTTCTGAGCAAAATCTCCGTCGAATTCGTTCGGCCGGGGGCCGGCGCAGGAATGCCGGGGAGCTCAACCGGGGAGCTCAACTGGGGAGCTCACGCCGACGGGCTCAACCGCCGCTACCCGCTAGAAGTTCGGCAGGAACTCCTGCCAGACCGCCCGCCGCTCTCCTCGCGGATCCGGTTCGATGCGACCGACCTCGTCTCAGAGTCAGCCGGTCGGTTTCCGAGTAGGTCGGCCAGGTGTCGTCGGGCCGCCTTGTGCAGGCGAAGCGAAGCCAGTGCAGGCGCATCCGATCGCCCGCGTTGATGAAGAGTTCCCGCCCGCCGAGCAGGGTCAGGGCCCGGGCCGTGGGGCCGTCGACGTGGTCGAACAGGGCGAACAGCTCGATTCCGTGTGTGGCGCTGATGCCCAGCGTGTGCTTAAGCCGCGGGACCAGGTCGAACCGGTACGTATAGACCGGCGCGACCCGGGAGTGGAAGTCACCGATCTGCAGGCCCGGATACCAGAACACGAAATCCCCGCCGCAGTCCGACGACGACTGTTTCGCCGGCAGGCTCGCGTAGACGGAGCGCATCGCGTCGTGCGGGCTCACCGGGGCGTGGTCGAAGATGGCCGCGATACGCGTCGGCGACTTCGGCAGGATGTCCACCCGGCCCCGGAACAGCGACCCCTCCCGCTCTTTGGTGCCGATGATCAGCGGCACCCGGTGCGCGGTCCCGTGACGGAAGGCGTCGAGCGGCCGCTCGGGCAGGAAATCCACGTCGATCACCGGGATCAGGCAGAAGGTGCCCGGGCTGGCATCCGGCGTGCGCGCCTGCAGCGCCACGGCCGCCTGGGTCAGGTCGGCTACCGCGGCGGTGGTCAGCGTGGATAAAGACCATCACCGGGCGGCCCAGCCGTCTACGCGACGCCGACGCCGGCCGAAGCACGTTGACACTCAGGCACTCCTCACTGGCCGCGGGGCCCGGAACCGCAGCTCGCCCACGGGTGGCGCAGCGTAGGGGATGCCGCGCCAGGCCGAATGCCATTGTCGTCCACGCCGCGCACGATCCCGCCGGTGACCCGCACCTGCAAGCGGCTCCGCGGGCAGGCCGACGCCACCTCGCGCGGGGTCGCGGTCATGGTGTCCTCACTTCGGGCGCGTCGACGCCGCTATCGGTACTCCGGGTTCGGCTGGAATCCGAACCGCTCGCCCTCGTCCCACTCCGCGCGGAGGTTCCCGTAGGCGGGGATGCCGCCGTTTGCCTTCAGCATTGCGGCCAGGTGCATCAGGTTCCAGGTCATAAAGGTCACGTTGCGGTTCGTGAAGTCACTGTCCGGCCCCCCGGAACCCGGGTCCAGGTAGCTCGGGCCCGGACCGATCGCGCCGATCCAGCCGACGTCGGCCGCCGGCGGAATCGTGAAGCCGATGTGCTGCAAGCTATAGAGCACGTTCGACGCGCAGTGCTTCACGCCGTCCTCGTTGCCGGTGATGACGGCCCCGCCCACCTTGCCGTAGTAGACGTACTGACCCTTGTCGTTCAGCTCCCCCGACATGGCATAGAGCCGTTCGATCACGCGCTTGGTGACCGAGCCGTTGTCGCCGAGCCAGATCGGCCCGCCGATCACGACGATGTCGGAGGCGCGCACCTTGTCGAACAGGGCGGGCCAGGCATCCGTCGCCCAGCCGTGTTCGGTCATGTCGGGGTAGACGCCCGAGGCGATGTCGTGGTCGATGGCCCGGATATTTTCGACGTGGACGCCCTGCTCGTGCATCAGGTTGATGCTGAGGTTCATCAGGCCCTGTGTGTGGCTGATTTCGGGGCTTCGTTTGAGGGTGCAATTGATGAACAGGGCCCGAAGGCCGGCGTATTCGAAGGATGCCTGGGTGTTGCGGATCGCGGTCATGGCGTCAGTTTTGCACCTGCCCCAGACCTCGTCTAGGGCCACACCGGGGCCCGCGCCCTCCGGATCGGGCCTTCGATCGGGCCGCGAATCGGGTTAACTGGGAGAGTGATTTCCAGAGAGCATCGGGTGTTGATCGTGGCCATTCTGGCGTCGTTCGTGGCGTTCCTGGACGGCTCCATCGTCACGGTCGCGCTGCCGGCGATTTCTCGGGAATTCGGCGGCGGTCTGGTGCTGCAACAATGGGCGGTCGACGGCTACCTGCTGTCATTGGGCGCCCTGATCCTCGTGGCCGGGTCACTCTCGGACACGTTCGGCCGGGTGCGGGTGCTCCGAATCGGACTGGTCTGGTTCGGGATCACCTCGCTGGCGTGCGCGGTCGCACCCTGGGGGAGTGCGCTCGTGCTGGCCCGAGTGCTGCAGGGCGTGGCGGCGGCTCTGCTCGTGCCGAGCTCCCTGGCGCTCATCACCTCGACGTTCTCGGGGGCGGCGCAGGCTCGAGCGATCGGGGCCTGGACCGGCTGGACGGGCATCGCGGGCATCATGGGTCCGGTGCTCGGCGGCATCCTGGTGGACACGCTCAGCTGGCGCCTGATCTTCGGGCTCAACGTGATCCCCATCATGGTTACCCTGGTGCTGCTGGCCGGCCTGGACGAGCCGGTGCGCACCCGTCCGGCGGCCCCCATCGACGCGTGGGGCGCCGGCCTGGCCGCGCTCGGGCTGGGCGGTCCGGTCTTCGCCCTGATCGAGCAGGGGCGGCTGGGCTGGGCCAGCCCGGTCGTGTTCGTGCCGCTTGTCGTCGGGCTGCTGGCCTTCGCGGGGTTCCTCTGGTGGGAGGCGCGCGCGCCGCATCCGATGATGCCCCTGAGCCTGTTCAAGATCCGCAATTTCGGCGTCGGTAACATCGCTACGGTCGGTTTCTACGCCGCCCTCGGCCTCGGTTTCTTCGTGTTCACGCTCTATCTGCAGCAGGTCGGCGGCTTCTCGGCGACCGTAACCGGTTTCGCCGGCATCCCGGCGACCGCCATGCTCCTGCTCTTCGCGACCCTGTTCGGCACCCTGGCCGGCCGCTACGGACCGCGCGCGTTTATGACCGTGGGCCCGATGGTGGCAGGAGCCGGATTCCTGCTGCTACTCGGGGCGGTGCCGCCGATCGCGCTCTGGTCGCAGGTCGTGCCGGCCGTCGTCGTGATCGGCCTCGGCCTGGCCATCACCGTGGCGCCGCTCACTTCCGCGGTCCTCGGCTCCATCCGGCCCGAGCAGGCCGGCATCGGCTCGGCCATCAACAACGCCGTCGCCCGGGTGGCCGGTCTAGTCGCGGTGGCTCTGGCCGGCACGATCATCGGAACTACGCTCGACGTTCCGGGATTCCAGCGCGTGATGGTCGTCGTCGCGGGCTTGATGTTCGCCGGCGGGCTCGCCTCCTGGCTCGGAATCCGCACCTCGGGTCCGGTTCTCGCGCCGGAGCACCCCGAATAACTGCTATAGTTTTCAAGTTGTCAGAGAGTACTTAGCTCTGGGCAGCCTGCGCTCGTAGCTCAACGGATAGAGCATCTGACTACGGATCAGAAGGTTGGGGGTTCGAATCCCTTCGGGCGCACATCTGGACCCCCGCAATCAGCAGATTGCGGGGGTTTCCTGTTTGTCCGAAATGCACGGGCGTCGGAACCCGAAAAAACGCGGTCTCTCGCAACGATAGAGTGAGAAAGTGCTCACCCGCCTGGTTCAGATCTCCCGACCGGTGCTCTGGGTCAACACCATCGGAACCACCGTCATCGCCATGTGGCTGGTCGGGGATTTGTGGCGGTGGGAGATTGTTCCGCTGCTCCTCTGGGTGACGCTGCCGTTCAACCTGCTGATCTACGGTGTGAACGACATTTTCGACCAGGAAACGGATGCCCGGAACGCCCGCAAGGGTGGCCTCGAGGGGGCCCGCATCCTCGGCTCGGAAACCCGCGCCATCGTGCTCGGAGTCGTGCTGACCAACGCGCCTTTCGTGGCGTATTTCCTCGCTACGTTGCCGGCGGCGGCGCTCGCCTGGATCGCCGCGTACATGGTGATCTTCATCTTCTACTCGGCTCCCCCGCTGCGTTTCAAAGCCCGGCGCTACCTCGACTCGCTCAGTAATGCCGCCTACGCTTTCCCGCTGGTCTTCGTGCCTCTCGCCCTCGGCGAGTCACCGGTCTGGGCGGCGGCGATCGGACTGATGGCGTGGAGTGTGGCCAAGCACACCTACGACGCGGTGCAGGACATCGACGAGGATCGTGCAGCCGGAATTCAAACCACTGCCGTTCATCTCGGCGCGCGCGGCTCCGTGGTGTGGAGCGGCGCGTGGTGGGCCCTGTCCACCGTGGGTTTCGCGCTGATCAACTGGCCGGTCGCCGTGGTGAATGCGCTCATCGCCGGCTGGTTGGTGGGGTCGCTGGGGCGCAGCCCCACGCCGATGACGGCCCGCCGAATGTACCGCTACTCGATCGCGTTCCCCTACGTCGCAGGTTCCGTCGCCGGGGCCCAGCTCGTGGCAGTTTTTTTGCTCAAGGAGCTCCTATGACACGATCCCGCAGGGAGACGAACCTGACCCCGCAGCGCATCGTCGTGCTCGGCGCGGGAGTCGGCGGGCTCACGGCCGCCGCGCTGCTGGCCCGCGCCGGCCATTCGGTGACGGTGCTGGAGGGCTCCGACTGGATCGGCGGCAAGAGCCGACGACTCGAAATCGACGGGCAGCACGTGGACACCGGACCGGCGCTGGTCACCTTCCCTCTGGTCTGGGAGGAGCTGCTGGCCCGCTACGACGCGCTCGGCGCCCGCCGCTCTGTTCCCGCCGAAGCCGCCGCGGTGGCCGCGGTGACGTTGCGGAGACTGCCTGAGGTGGGCCGGTACTTCTACCGGGGAGCGGACGCCGTCCTGCCGGTGCCCGCCGGTCACCCGTGGCACGCGGCCTGGACCCGGTTCGAAAAAGAACACGGTGGCCTCGGGCCTCAACTCACGAGCATGCTGACCGCCGACCCGGCCGATCCGGCATCGCTGCCGGCCGTACGCAACGTGTTTCGGCTCTACGGCACCCGCCTGACCACGCGCAGCTTTCTCGACGGCCTGAGCTGGATGCCCGAAGGCCTGCGTGAGGTCATCGCCATCCACACCCTCAATGCCGGTGTCTCTCCCCGGCGGACCCTCGCACTGTATGCGAGCATGCCGGCGATCATGGCCAGGGACGGCGTGTGGGTTCCCGAGGGCGGTGTGAACGAGCTGCCGCTCGCATTGCACCGGCTCGCGTTGAACGCCGGCGCGGTCGTGCGCATTAGCGAGCCCGTCACAGCCGTGTCGAAAGGGCTCGTGACCACGGCGACGACGACGCATCCGGCCGACGTGATCGTGAGCGGGCTCGACCGTGGGGTGCTCGACGGGCTGCTCGGCGTGCCGCCGGTCCGGCCACGGAAGCTGTCCTGCTCCGGCGTGGCCATCTATGCCGTGCTTGAGACCTCGTTGCCGGAGGGCACCGCCACGCATTCCGTGGTGTTGCCCGACGACCCGGCCGCCCTGCACCGCAGTCTCGATGCCGGGGCTGTGCCCGAGCAGACGATGGCCTTCCTGAACTATTACCGGCCGCACGAGGTCTATGCCAACGACCGGGCCACCGTGGCGGTGCTTCTCACCGCGCCCGCTGACGGCCGCCGCTATGACCTCGACAGCCCGTGGGTGGCGCGTGAGGTCGCGCGGGTCAGCGCCGCCGTGGGCCTGGACCGGCCGATCAGCGAGCTGTTCCGTGATCACGTCGTGCTTGATCCGCGGTACTTCGCTGGCTGGGGCTCCACCGGTGGTGCGCTCTACGGCGCCACCAACCCGCTCTGGCAGAGCGGGCCGTTCCACCGCCCCGGGTACACCAGCCGGGCACGCCCGTGGCTGTGGCGGGTGGGGGCATCGGTGCACCCCGGCGGCGGTATACCGGCCGTGCTCGGCGGCGCCATGACAGCGACCCACAAGCTGATCGGCCGCCTCGACGCCCGCTGACCGAGGAGTGACGGCCGCCGGATCAGCGAACGGCCAGGTCCGGCCGAGGCAGATGCGCCGACTCGGGGCGCACATTGGCGCGATCACAGCCGAAGCAGGTCAGCACGTAGACGGGGAGGGCGCGGTGTGCGGCGTGCACCGGGTCCGGCGTCAGGCGAGCTGTCGAGTGGCAAAAAGGACACGTGATTGTCATGGCTGAAGCTTCTGATCTTGTACCCGCCACGATCTGCAACGCGTGTTTCGAAGTTGACTCGGGTGATGTGGGCGCAGTACCCCCTTGACCTGGCCGGATGCGTGTGCCGTACCCTCCGGCATCCTGTGCTAGCGAGGTTCGATGTGCTCGATCATGAAGTCCGTGCCGGGGAACAGGATGCTCTCATGCCCTTCGCTGAACCGCACGAGGTAGGGAGGTTCGCCGTCAAGCCCGCGAACCTCCACGATCTCATCGTGCCGGTCCGGTGCTTCTACCGTCTTTCCTCGGAGGACGACCCGGTCTCCCTGTGCTGCATGCATGGGAATTACCTCCTCGCGGATCACCGTACGCCCGCTCGCGCCCCCTGCACAGGGCAGCGAGAGGCGGCGCGCCGGGTTCCGTCAAGGCGGCGCAACCTGGGCGGTGCAGGTCAGTCCGCGCCATGCAGGCGATCGCAGAGGGCGGTGAGTTGCAGGAGCTCGTCGGTGCCGAGCGTGTCGCCGATGCGGTCGGTGATGGTGCCCATGTGCTGGACAGCGACCCGGCGGAACAGGTCGAAGCCGGCATCCGTCAGTTCGATCAGGGCGCCGCGGCCGTCAGTAGGGTCGGTGTGCTTCCGCACATAGCCCCGTGCGGCCAGTCGGTCGACCAGACGGCTCACGCTCGGCTGGGTCAACAGCACCTGCCGATTCAAATCGCGGAGCCGCAGGCGCCGCCCGGCGGCCCGGGACAGGTTGAACATTACGTCGTACTCGTTGAACGAGATGTCATGAGCCGGAAAATCGGCGGCCAGGCTGCGCATAATGGCAACCTGGGCACGAAACAGTGATTCCCAGGCGGCCACGGCCACGGCTCGATCGGTCACGCTGCCTCCACATATCCTTGATCTCCAAGAATAGGGACTCGGCATCGGGACGCCTCCCCCACTCGTGGGGATTTGAACAAAAAAAGAATGACGAACAAGTGGCGCTTCGTTACGCGTTCGTTATATATTCGAAGTGCGTCAACCGTTTGCTGTGGCGGAAGACGCGAAATGTGATTGCAGGACACTCTTGGTGCAAGGGAAGAGGGCCGGTCGTAGCTACTACGACCGGCCCTCTGTCACGCCATCGCCGTCGAATTGTTTTGCAGCGTCGCTCCCGGAAGGCGAGAACCGACCGCAATTTGTGGATGTTGTTCATCCCGGGCGGAGCGCCGTGCCCGGTGTTGGACCAATTCGACGGAGATTCTGGTCTGAAACTGCTTTTCGGAGTATTGCGGGGACGATTTGGGCAGAATCTCCGTCGAATTCGTTCGAGGAGAGTCGCTGTAAGGCCCCAAAAACCCCAATCGGCGAACCCTCATCGCCCACGGCGGCGGGACTCACACAGCGGGAAGCTAGAAGACGTCCGGGCTCGGCGTGCTCGATTGGCGGATCGACACGTCGGCGTGCCGGTCGAAGCGGTAGCCGACCCCGCGCACGGTGCGCACGATGTCTTCGTAGCGACCGAGCTTGGCGCGCAGGCGACGCACGTGCACGTCGATGGTGCGCTCATTCGGCGCGTCTTCCTCGTCGGAGGCGTTCCACAGCTTGGCGATCAGTTCGGCACGCTCGATGGTGCGGCCTTCGCGGAGCACCAGGTACTGCAGCAGCTCGAATTCCTTGTAGGTGAGCGCCGCGGTCTCGCCGTCGAGGATGACTCGCTTACGGGAGATGTCCACCACGACGCCGCCGAGTGCGCGGTCGGGGTCGTCTGTCACAGTGCGGTGCCGGGCCAGCGCAGTCGGGTCCTGCAGGGCGAGGCGCACGACGTCGACGTCGCGTCCACCGGCTCCGGCGGGCGCCAGTGCGACGGCGGCATGAGTCTCCGCGGTCGGCGCGATGGTTCCGGTGAGGGCTTTGAGCGCCTCGACGATGCGGCTGAGGCTGGTCCCGGCCGCGGCGGCCGTGGCCTCGTCGATGCCGACGTAGAAAACGAAGCCGCGGGCCTGAGTGCCCTCGGGCACGGCGCGGATGCGGGGTGCGGCGGGCGTCGGAACGGCCTGGCGTTCGAGGCGTGCGGCCTGGGCCGAGCGGGCGGTGTCAATGTGGGCAAGCGACATGAGAGTAATCCTTGGCTGGGGTACTGCAGGTGAACCCGACGCTGAGGAGCTGTTCCGGGTTCGAAAAAGTGCGGCCGGTGAGGCCTGGAGGGAGCGAGAGGGGCTCCGGAGTTCAACCAGCCGGCCGCGTGAAGTCAGCGGGGCGGGAACTCGGCGAGGTGTTCGCTGCTTAGCGGGACATTCGGCAACACGCACAGCAGCTGCCGGGCATCACCATGCCGGCAGTCCCGGGGGCCTCGAAGGAGGTCTGGGGGCGTGCGCTCGTTGTCATAGTTGCGAGTAAAGCCCACTGTTACGGCGTGTGTCAATTCTGCAACCAAGGATGACGCCGTGTGACACGCATCACGTTCGGTGGCTCCGCGGTGGATCGGAGAATCCACCGCGGATCGCGAAAGCATGAAAGTTTCCATGATGAAATTTGATTTCATCAAAGATTCTTGAATATGCCGGGTACTGGCGCCCGGCATGTCGCAGGACCTGCGGTGTCCGCCGCCCGACGGAATTGGTGCTCGCTAGAGCTAGACCAAACCGTAGAGGCGGTCGCCGGCGTCACCGAGGCCGGGAACGATGTATCCGTGCTCGTCAAGCTTGTCGTCGACGGCACCGAGAACGATGGTCACTTCGCGGCCCTCGAGGGCCTTCTCGACCGCGGCGAGCCCCTCAGGCGCGGCGAGGATGCAGATGGCCGTGACATCGACGGCGCCGCGGTCGAAGAGGAACTGGATGGCTGCGATCAGCGAACCGCCCGTGGCCAGCATCGGGTCGAGCACGAAGCACTGGCGGTCGGAGAGGTCGTCGGGCAGGCGCTCCGCGTAGGTGGCGGGCTGAAGGGTCTCCTCGTTGCGGGCCATGCCGAGGAAGCCGACCTCTGCCGTCGGTAGCAGTTTGACCATGCCCTCGAGCATGCCCAGACCGGCGCGGAGGATCGGCACGACGAGCGGCTTGGGGTCGCTGATCTGCACGCCGCGGGCCTCGGAGACCGGGGTCTGCACGGTCACGTCTTCGACTCGCACGCCGCGGGTCCCCTCATAAGCGAGGAGGGTCATCAGCTCTTCGACAAGTGACCGGAAGATCGGCGACGGCGTGTTCTTGTCTCGGAGTACCGTGAGTTTGTGGGTGATCAGGGGGTGGTCGGCTACGTGGACTCGCATAGGCTCAATCTACTAGTCGGGGAGGGGAACGTAGATGGGCGAGGTCGATCGCCGGCACAGCGAATGGATGCGGCTCGCGCTCTGCGAGGCCCGCGCTGCCCTCGAAACGGGGGATGTGCCCGTCGGTGCGGTGGTGCTGGACCCGTCCGGCCGTGTGATCGGCCGCGGACGCAACGAGCGCGAAGCGCTGCAGGATCCCACCGGCCACGCCGAGATCGTCGCCATCCGTCACGCTGCCGCGTCCCTGGGGGACTGGCACCTGACCGGCTGCACCCTGGTGGTGACGTTGGAGCCCTGCGTGATGTGCGCGGGCGCGATCCTGGCCGCACGGGTGCCGGTCGTGGTTTTCGGCGCGTGGGACGAGAAGGCCGGCGCCTCCGGATCGGTCTACGACGTGCTGCGTGACCGCCGGCTCAATCACCGCGCTGAGGTCTACGCCGAGGTCGACGCTGACGAATGCGGGGAACTGCTCAGGGCGTTCTTCGCGGACCCAGACCGTCGAGCCATTCGCTGAACATGGACCTGGAAGCGTTCTGCATACCGCTGGAGTAACGTTCGCGTTCGCGGCGCAGGTCGCCCACGTCGAAGCCCTCGGCGGCCACCTCCGCCTCCGAGGCCGCCAGCCACACCTCGTGCATCTCCTCGGTGACCTCCGGGTGGAACTGCACGGCCAGCGCCCAGTCTCCGATCCCGAAGGCCTCATTGCCGTACTGGGGGGACCCGGCGAGCCGTGTCACCCCGTCGGGCAGGTCGAACGTGTCGCTGTGCCACTGGAAGACGGGTACGCCGCTGACGTGCCGCAGCGGGGAGGTCGCCCCGGCCTTCGTGGGCTCCACGGAACGGTAGCCGATCTCGTTCGTCGGCCCGCGGTAGACGCGGGAGCCCAGGGCGTTCGCCATCAGCTGCGCACCCAGGCACACGCCGAAGACGGGCAGAGAGGCGCCGAGCCGCTGCGTGAGCAGGTCGATCTCGGCGTGCAGCGCGGGGAACTCGTCGGCCTCGTAGACCCCCATCTCGCCGCCGAGAACGACCAGCAGGTCGGCTTCCCGCGGGTCGAGGGCGCGCACATCCTCCTTGAGCGTGTCGACGTAGCGAATGGAGTAACCGTGCTCCCGCAGCACCGGTTCGAGGTTGCCGAGGTGGATCGTGTCATCGTGGCGCAGGACGACCGCGGTGCGGGTCACTCGCTGCCTTTGATGACGATGGTGTCGGTGGGCGGCGTGCGGCGGTTGGGGTCGAAGAACAGGTCCGGCTCGAGGTAGATGACGCGGGCCGCCGGCACGGCCTCGCGGATGCGGGTTTCGACGGTGTTGATGCCCGCTGCCACATGGGAGAAATGGCTGTCGGCCTCGAAGGCGATCTTGGCGGCGACGAGCAGTTCGTCCGGGCCGAGGTAAAGGGTCTTGAGGTGGATGATCTTGCGCGTCTCCGGACCGGCCAGGATGGCACGCTCGATGGCCGCGGCATCCGTTTTACCGGCGCCTTCGCCGACGAGGAGGCTCTTGGTCTCTACGCCGAGGACCACGGCGACCAGGACGAGCAGTACGCCGATGAACAGGGTGCCGATGGCGTCCCAGACGGGCTCGCCGGTGATGATGGTGAGGCCGACGGCGAGGAAGGCGAAGACCAGGCCGGCGAGAGCGGCGATGTCTTCGAGCAGCACGACGGGCAAGTCGGGCGCCTTCGCGTGCCGCACGAACTGCACCCAGCTTTGGTTGCCGCGCACGAGGTTCGATTCCTGGATGGCGGTGCGAAGTGAGAAGGACTTGAGGCCCATGGCGACCAGCAGCACCACGATGGGCAGCCACGGCACGTCGAGCGGGTGCGGGTCCTGCAGCTTCCGCACACCCTCGTAAAGGGAGAAGACGCCGCCGACGGAGAACAGGATGATCGACACCACGAACGCGTAGACGTAGCGTTCCCGGCCGTAGCCGAACGGATACTCCTTGTCGGCTTCCTGCTTGGCCTTGCGACCGCCGATGAGCAGAAGCACCTGATTTCCGGAGTCGGCCAGGGAGTGCACGCCCTCGGCGAGCATCGAGGAGGAACCGGAGAATGCCCAGGCTACGAATTTCGTGATCGCGATCCCCAGATTGGCGAGGAGTGCCGCCACGATTGCTTTGTTCCCGCCAGAAGTGCTCATGGGGCAATCCTAGAATGCACACCAGACGGACCCGGCACAGGGGGCGAAAGTAGACTCGTCGGATGACTTCGACTGCAACCACCACACTGCCCGCCATCGCGTTCCTCGGCGCCGGATCGATGGCGAGGGCCGTTCTGACCGGGCTGCTGAACCCCAATGTGACCGTTCTGGGCGGCATCCGGGCAACCAACCGCTCCACGGCGAAGGCCGACGAACTCGCAGGAATCCCCGGCGTCACCGCCTGGGCCACCGCCGACGAGCCCACGGCCAACCGCAAGGCCGTTGCCGGCGCGCGCATCGTGATCGTCGCCGTGAAGCCCGTCATGGTCCTCGACCTGCTGGCCGAGATCGCCGACAGTCTCGAACCGGGCACGCTCGTCATCAGTGTCGCCGCCGGCGTCACCATTGCCACGTTCGAGGCGTCGCTGCCCGAATCCGTGTCGGTCATCCGCTCGATGCCGAACACGCCGGCCCTCGTCGGCAAGGCCGTCACCGGGCTGAGCGCCGGCACGCGGTCCAGCGACACCGATCTCGAGCTCGCGAGGTCCCTCTTCGGCACCGTCGGCGACGTCCTGGTCGTGCCGGAGGAGAAGCTCGATGCCCTCAGCACCATCTCCGGGTCAGGTCCGGCCTACGTTTTCTACCTGATCGAGCAGCTCACCGCCACGGCGATCGCCAAGGGTTTCACCCCGGAGGAGGCCGCGGTCATGGTGAACGGCACCTTCCTCGGTGCGACGAGCCTGCTGGTGGCATCCGACCTGTCCCCGACGGAACTGCGCCGCCAGGTCACAAGCCCGAGCGGCACCACCGAGCGTGCCGTGTGGGAGCTGGAAAAGGGCGGGATCAAGGACCTGTTCGACCGGGCGACGGATGCCGCACTCGCCCGGGCCCGCGAACTCGCCGGCCACTAGAACTCCAGGCCATGAGAACTCCAGGCCCCTAGAACTCCAGCGACGCGAACCGCTCGATGTCGGACTCGGTGCCGGAGACGATGATCAGGTCCTGGTCGGTGATGACCGTCTTCTCGGTGGCGTAGGTGAAGGGGCGGTCGGGGCTCTTCACGCCGACCACGGTGACGTTGTACTTGCGGCGCAGCCCGGATTCGGTCAGGTTCAGGCCCCGGATCGACTTGGGCGGGATCATCTTGACCAGGGCGAAGTCGTCGTCGAATTCGATGAAGTCGAGCAGGCGTCCGGAGACGAGGTGCGCCAGGCGTTCGCCTGCCTGTGCCTCCGGGAAGACGACGTGGTTCACCCCGATGCGCTCGAGGATCGTGCCGTGCGACTTGGAGATCGCTTTCGCCCAGATCTGCGGGATCCCGAGGTCGACCAGATTCGCCGCGATCAGCACACTGGCCTCGACGGACGAGCCGACGGCGCAGACGGCGATCGAGAATTGCTGCGCGCCGATCTGGCGAAGCGCTTCCAGGGAGGTGGCGTCGGCCTGCACCGCGTGCGTGACGCGTTCGGACCACTTCTGCACGAGGACCGCGCTGTCGTCGACGGCGAGCACATCCCGTCCGAGCCGGTCGAGTTGCCCCGCGGTGGCCGCGCCGAACCGGCCGAGGCCGATCACGAGCACCGGTGCGTCGTGTTTGAAGCGGTCAGCCAACGATGGGTCTCTCTTCCGGACGGGAGAACAACTGCCTGCTCTGGCTCGCGGCGAGGGCAGCCGCGAGGGTCACTGTACCAATCCTGCCCATGAACATGGTTGCCGCCAGCACATACACTCCGGCCGGAGGCAGTTCGCCGGTCAGGCCCGTCGACAGGCCGCAGGTGGCGAACGCGGAGATCACATCGAAGAGCACCTGGTCGAACGGCGCGTTGGAGATCTGCAGGATCAGGATGCTGGACACGGCAACCGTCGTGGCGCCCCACAGCACCACGCTGACCGCGAGCCTCAGGATGTCGCTGGGGATCCGGCGGCCGAACGCTTCCATCTGGCTTCGTCCGCTGGCCTCGGCGAAGGCGGCGAGGAAGAGGATGGCAAGGGTCGTCACCTTGATGCCGCCGGCGGTCGACGCGGAGCCGCCGCCGATGAACATCAGCATGTCCGTGGCGAGCAGGCTCGCCCCCTGCAGGTCGCTGATGTCGATGGTCGCGAAGCCGCCGGACCGGGTCATCATCGACAGGAAGAGCGACTGGAAGATCGTGTCGCCCACGTTCAGCGACCCGAACGTCTTCGGGTTGTCGAACTCGAGCGCGATGTACACGGCAACGCCGGCCACGAGCAGCACCACGGTCGTGAAGAGGGTCAGTTTCACGTGCAGCGACCAGCGTCTGGGGCTATGCCAGCCCCGGACGAGGGCGTAGATCACCGGGAAACCCAGGCTGCCGAGGAAGGCGCCCACCATCAAGGCGCTGAGGAACCAGTAGTCGCTGGCGAACGGGGCCAAAGCTCCGACGTTGGGGGAGAAGCCGCTGTTGGTGAACGCCATGGCCGCGTAGTACACGCTCTGCCAGAGCGCCTCGCCGACAGGTGTCCCGACCGCGAGGATACGCGGAAAGAGCAGGATAGCCACGACCAGCTCGATTACGAAGGCGCTGATCGCGACCGTCACGAGCAGGTTGCCGACCTCGCCCAGGCGAACGGCCTGTCCTTCATTGACCGGTCCGGCATGGATGCGGGAGGGGTTTGTGTCACTGGCGGCCATCAGCCGGGCGCGCAGGCCCAGGCGCCGGGAAATGACCATTCCCATCAGGGAGGCGAGGGTCAGCACGCCGACCCCGCCGATATTGACACCGACCACCACCAGGACATTGCCGAAGGCCGACCAGTGCGTGGCCATGTCCACCGTCGCTAGGCCGGTCACGCAGATCACCGACACCGCGGTGAAGAGGGCGTCGTGCAGCGGGGTGACGATGCGGTCTGCCGTGGCGATGGGCAGGGAGAATAGGAGGGTGAACACCAGGACCAGCGCGGTGAAAACGAGGATGGCGAATCGGGACGGCGAGCTGCGGACCAGACCGTCCACTGAGTCTCGCAACCAGGCGTACCAACTGGTGGGACGCGGTGCGAAGGCGGAGTCCGCCATCCGTGTCTGCACTGAAACCTCCGACTTGCTCGCGACGAACGGCCGTCGACATGGTATCCCCCACCGGGAATGAGTAGCCTTGAGGCATGGCAGACATCTTCGGCGTGGTGGCGGATTCGACCCGACGCGAAATTCTACGCATTCTCCTCGAGCGATACAACCAATCGAACACGGCCGGCGGAGAGCTGAGCGTGTCTGACATCGTCGACAAGCTCGGCCTGAGCCAGCCAACCATCTCGAAGCACCTGAAGGTGCTGCGCGAAGCGGGCCTGGTGGGCGTGAGAGAAGCCGGTCAGCACCGGTATTACCATCTTGACTACGCGCCGCTCGAGGAAATCGAAGACTGGCTGATTCCCTTCCTCAGCGTCGACTTCGATGCCACCGCCGAGGAGCCGACCGAGGAGACCGAGGGCTTGAAGGTGGAACAGCGGGCATTCGCCGCGGCCATCGGAAAGGCCTTTGCGGAGACATCATACCAAATGGCGCATGCGGTCAAAGATGCGAAGCCCCGAAAATGGCGGAGAATCGACTAGTCGGCGGCGCTTGAGCGCCCGAATGCGCACACCGCGTCGGAGAGTGTTGTTTTTCCGGTAGACTGATATCTACCGTGTCTGTCGCGAATCCCGCGGCGAAACCAATTCTTTTGTGAGGTCCGTGTGGGTTCTGTAATCAAGAAGCGACGCAAGCGTATGGCGAAGAAGAAGCACCGCAAGCTGCTTCGTAAGACTCGCCACCAGCGTCGCAATAAGAAGTAGACGGTTCTGGACCGTTTGTAATAGCTACCGGCGTAAGCGCTAGGCCCCTGGGGTCTAGCGCTTTTTGCTTGCCCGGGTGGCGGCCGTGATGCTGCCGCGTTTGAGGATCATCACCGGCCAGTGGCGGGCTGCGGCATAGCGGCGGAGCGTGGCATCCGGATTCACGACCACCGGATTGCCGACCAGGTCCAGCAACGGAATGTCGTTGTGGGAGTCGGAGTAGGCCCAGCAGACGGCCAGGTCGACACCGCTGCGCTCTGCCTGGGCGTTGGCGGCGACGGCCTTGCTGACACCGTGGCAGACACCCTCGGTGAGGCGGCCGGTGAAAATTCCGTCGACGGCCTCGAGCCTGGTACCGAGCGCGCCAGTGAGGCCCAGCCGTTCGGCGATGACGTCGGCCACCTCCTGGGCGGTCGCGGAGACGAGCCAGACCTCGCGCCCGGCCTGAAGGTGCGCACGGGCGACGGCGACCGTTTCCGGCCAGAGCCGCTGCAAGAGGCGGGCGTCGAAGATCTCCGTGCTGAGCGCGACGAGTTCGTCCCGGCTGTAGCCCACGACCACTTCCAGCGCGCGCTCCCGGATGCTCGCGAGGTGCATCCTGTTTTCGCCGACGTAGAGGAATCGGGCCTGTTTCCAGGCGAAGGAGAGCAGGTCCCGGCCGGTGACCAGTCGTCGCCGCCAGGCACCCACACCGAGGTGGTACAGGCTGGCGCCGCGCAGGAGGGTGTTGTCCACGTCGAAGAACGCGATTGCGGGGGCGATGGTGTCTTCGGACATGTGTGCGGTCAAGTCTAGTTGCGTGTTGCGTCGGCGAGCCAGCATAGGCTGGAGCAATGGCTACTGCACTTCTCACCCTGGTCGGCAAGCCCGGCTGTCACCTCTGCGATGACGCCCGGGATCTGGTCGGCAGCGTCGTGACCAAACTCGCCGACGACCCGTCCGCCCCCGACATCGTGCTCGAAGAGCGCTCGATTCTCGACGACGCCGAGCTGCACGCCCTGTACGTCGAGGACATCCCGGTGCTCCTGCTCAACGGCAAGGTGCACAATTACTGGCGCATCGATCCACTGCGGCTGCGCACGGCGCTTCTGGCCGTGCGATGATCCGGCACATCGTCTCCTGGCAACTAGCCCCGGCCGACCCGGTCCAGAAGGCCGCCGCCGCGGCCGGGATCGCGGTTCGCCTGGAAGGGCTCGTGGGCGTCGTCGACGAGATCCGCTCGCTGCAGGTGGGTTTCGACGTCGCCGGCGGCTCCAACTGGGACGTCGTGCTGATCGCCGACTTTGACGACCTGGACGCCGTCAACCGCTACCAGGTGCACCCCGCCCACCAGGCGGCGGGAACCTTCATCCGTTCCGTCGTATCGTCGAGGATGGCCGTCGATGTCGCCGTCTGACCGTTCGGCTACGGCCCGTTCGGCTACGGCTCGAGGCGCGTCGGGCCGCGGAACAGGTAGGTGACCTCGCGGATGCTGGCCTGGTGCAGCATCAGCATGAGCACCCGGGCGAGGCCCATGCCGAACCCGCCGTGCGACGGAACGCCGTAGCGGAAGAAGTCGAGGTAGCCCTCGATCTCCTCGGGGTCGACGCCCTTCTCCTTGGCCTGCTCGACCAAAATGTCGATGCGGTGCTCGCGCTGCGCTCCAGTGGAGATCTCGGTGCCGTTGAAGATCAGGTCATAGCTCTTGGTAATGCTCGCGTCGCCCTCGTGGCGCATGTGGTAGAACGGCCGGATGCTTGAGGCGTAGTCGGTGAGGAAGACGAACTCGTGGCCGAAGGTCTCGAGCACGTAGGCGGCGATCCGGCGTTCGCCTTCGGGGTCCATGTCGTCGTCATCGCGCGGGACCTCGTAGCCGCGGGTCTTGACGATCTCCTTGGCCTCGGCCAGCGGGATGCGCGGGAACGGTGTACTGGGCA
Source organism: Cryobacterium sp. TMT1-62 (assembly GCF_004403145.1). Taxonomy (NCBI): domain Bacteria; kingdom Bacillati; phylum Actinomycetota; class Actinomycetes; order Micrococcales; family Microbacteriaceae; genus Cryobacterium; species Cryobacterium sp. TMT1-62. The sequence goes on from NZ_SOGZ01000026.1 coordinate 100,479, forward strand.
CGGTGACCTCGACCCCGAAGAGGGCCAGGACCTCGTCGCCGTGCTTCTCCTTGACGGCCGTGAACCCGACGACAAGCAGCTCTTCGTGCAGCTGCATGACGTCTTCGTGGCTGTCGATCCAGCTGATCTCGGAGTCGACGCTGGTGAACTCGGTGGAGTGACGGCTGGTGAACGACGGGTCGGCGCGGAACGCCGGTCCGACCTCGAAGATTTTGCCGAAGCCGGCGGCCTGGGCCATCTGCTTGAAGAACTGCGGGCTCTGCGCGAGGTAGGCCTTGGTGTCGAAGTACTCCACCTCGAACAGCTCGGCGCGGGACTCGCTCGCGCTGGCCATCAGCTTCGGGGTGTGCAGCTCAATGAAGTCATTGTCGATCCAGTACGTGCGCAGTGCGTGCTCGAACGTGGTCTGGAGGCGGAAGATCAGGTTCTGCTTGGGCTGGCGCAGATCGAGGAAGCGCCAGTCGAGGCGCTTGTCAAGATTGGAGTCGGCCGCGATCGGGGTCTCGGGGATGGCGACCGTGACGACCTCGAGGGTCGCGAGCTTGATTTCGATGCCGCCGAGCTTGACGCGCTCGTCGTGCTTGAGCTCACCGGTGACGGTGACGAAGCTGCCCTGCGACAGGGTGGAGATGGTGGTGGCCGGTTCGTCGGCGACGACAATGCCGTCGGCATCCGTGGTGCGCGGGTTCACGAGCTGCACCGCGCCGGATTCGTCGCGCAGCACGACGAACTGCACCTTCTTCTGGTCTCGGACGGTGTCGACCCACCCGGACACCGTCACGGGTCCGTTGTCGAGGGCGGCCAGGTTCTTGATCACTATGCGCTCAGTCACCGGTCAAGTTTAGCCGCACGGCTCTCGGCGTATTCGCGGGTGCCCCCTCCGTAGACTGGGAACGTGGTAGCCAGACAGGTACATCTCGTGCGGCACGGTGAGGTTTTCAATCCCGAGCGCGTTCTGTACGGACGCGTGCCCGGATTCCGCCTCTCCGATCTGGGGGCTCAGATGGCCGAGGCGGCTGCCGCCGATCTGGTGGAGCGCGGGCGCCCCGTCGCCCGCATCATCTCCTCACCGCTGCAGCGTGCGCAGGAGTCGGCCGCTCCGATCGCGGCTGCCTTCACCCTTCTGGTCGACATCGACCCGCGCATCATCGAGCCGACCAATTTCTTCGAGGGCAAACGGATGCGGGGCACGGGCGGGGCCTTGCGCGATCCCCGCAGCTGGCACGCGCTGATCAACCCGCTGCGTCCCAGCTGGGGCGAACCGTTCGACTCGATCGCGAAGCGCATGCTCGCCGCGATCGAGGATGCCCGCAACTCGGTCGACGAGGGCGACGTCGTGCTCGTCAGCCACCAGCTTCCGATCTGGATGGTGCACCGCGCCCTGGCCCGGCAGCGTTTGCCGCACGACCCGCGCAAACGCCGCTGCGACCTGTCGAGCATCACAACCCTGTCCTGGCCCGGCGGCTTCCCCGACGAGACCGGCTACTCCAACCCTGCCCTGTCGCTGCAGGTCGGCGCCTCGGACGTAGGAGCCGTATGAACCTTCGTCCCCGCGCCGCCGTCACCGCTCTGGTTGCCGTGGCGCTACTGCTGACCGGCTGCTCCGCCGACCCGCTCGCCGAACAGTACCGCGAGGGCAGCAGTAAGGGCTTCATCGCCGGTGACGGCAGCTGGACCGAGATCCCGGCCGCCGAGCGCGGCGATCCCATCTCCTGGAGCGGCGCCGACGAAAACGGCGACCCGCTCTCCAGCGAGGACTACGCCGGCGAGGTCGTCGTGGTCAACTTCTGGTACGCCAGCTGCGCGCCCTGCCGGGCGGAAGCCCCGGCCCTGCAAAAACTCAACGAGGAATTCGTCGGCACGGACGCCCACTGGGTCGGCGTCAACGTGCGGGACCAGGCCGCGAACGCGACCGCGTTCAACGAGAGCTTCGGCATCACCTACCCGTCGGTGATGGACGTCGACAACGGGAGCATGCAGCTCGCGTTCAGCGGCAGCATCCCGCCCAACGCCGTTCCCACCACGCTGGTGCTCGACCGGTCAGGCCGGGTCGCGGCCCGCATCCTCGGTGCGATCTCGGAGCCCTCCATCCTCGAAACTCTCGTGCGCGACGCGATCGCCGAGGATTCGTAGGCGTGGACAACCCCTTCGGCGAGATCGTCTTCAGCGGCCAGCTCTACCTGGCCATTCCCATCGCCGTGCTGGCCGGGCTCGTCTCGTTCGCCTCTCCCTGCATCCTCCCGCTCGTGCCCGGCTACCTGGCCTACATCGGCGGCTTCACCGACGGCAGCTCGACCCCCGCGCGCGGCGACCGCCGGGGCCGCAACCGTCTGCTGCTCGGGGTCCTGTTGTTCATCCTCGGCTTCACCCTCGTCTTCGTGCTCACCGGTGTCATTTTCGGGGTTGCCGGATTCTGGCTGAACCAGTATCGAGATGCGATCACCCGCATCGCCGGCGTCGTGGTAATCCTGCTCGGCCTGGTGTTCGTCGGCCAGTTCGGTTTCGCGCAGCGCAGCGTGAAGGCAACCTGGAGACCGGGGATGGGCCTGGCCGGCGCTCCTCTGCTCGGCGCGGTCTTCGCCGTGGGCTGGACCCCCTGCACCGGCCCCACGCTCACGGCCATCAACTCTCTCAGCCTGACCACGGGCTCTCCCTGGCAGGGGGGACTGCTGGCCCTGTTCTACGCGCTCGGGCTGGGCATCCCGTTCCTTCTCATCGCGCTCGGCCTCAGCTGGGCGACCGGAGCCGTTTCCTTCCTGAAACGGCACGTCAGGGCTATCAACCTGTCTGGCGGTCTCCTCCTCGTTCTCATCGGCGTGCTCATGGTCAGTGGCGTGTGGAACGCCTGGCTCCTCGACCTGCAAGGAACGATCGGAAGTTATGTCCCGGCCATCTGACCATTACGACGCCCCGGCCTCCGCGGGAATCGTGCAACCGCACCTCGGCTTCGCAGGCTGGCTGCGCTGGTTCTGGCGCCAGCTGACGAACATGCGCACCGCGCTGTTCCTTCTGCTGCTTCTCGCGATCGCCGCCGTGCCGGGATCCCTGGTACCCCAGCGCAGCTCCGACCCGAACGGGGTTACCCAGTACTTCGCCGACAACCCCGACCTCGCACCGCTGCTCGACACGGTTCAGGCGTTCGACGTCTACTCGTCGGCGTGGTTCTCGGCCATCTACCTGCTGCTGTTCATCTCGCTGATCGGGTGCGTCATCCCGCGCACCAAGCACCACTACCTCGCGCTGCGGGCCAAGCCGCCGCGCACCCCCGCCCGCCTGTCCCGGCTGGCCGGCTTCACGGCGCGCATCGCTCCGGCCGGCACGGATGCCCAGGCCGCCGTCGAGTCCGCCCGCAGGCTTCTGAAGACCAGCGGCTACCGGGCGGCCGTCTTCGAGAATCGCGGGGAGACCTCGGTCTCGGCCGAACGCGGCTACCTGCGTGAAACCGGCAACCTGGTCTTCCACTTCGCCCTGGTCGGCATCCTGATCACCGTCGGTTTCGGTGGCGGCTTCGGGTTCAGCGGCCAACGTGTACTGGTCGAAGGGCAGACCTTCGTGAACACCCTGCTGGCCTACGACTCGTTCAACCCCGGCCGGTTCTTCAACGACACCAGCCTCACGCCCTATAAACTCACCCTCGACAACTTCGACGTCACCTACGAGGAGGAGAACCTCAAGGCCTACGGCCAGCCGATCGACTTCACAGCAGAGGTCACCATCACCCCGCGGGGTGAGGCCGCAGAGGCCAGTCAGGTGAAGGTGAACGGGCCGGCCCGCACCGGCGGCACCGACGTCTACCTGCTCGGCAACGGCTACGCCCCCACCCTCACCGTAAAGGACCCGAACGGGGTGGTCGTCTTCACCGACTCTGTGCCGTTCCTGCCGCAGGATGCCAACCTCACCTCCCTCGGCGTGATCAAGGTTCCCGACGGGCTCGCCGAGCAACTCGGCATGATCGGCTTCTTCTACCCGACCCAGGCCACCGCGGATTCGGGGGCCTTCTTCTCCTCCTTCCCTGACCTCGAATACCCGCTGCTGACCCTCAACGTCTACTCGGGAGACCTGGGGCTCGACGCGGGCGTGCCGACGTCGGTCTACTCGCTCGACATCGACAAGATGACCCAGCTCACCGGGGGCAAGACCGGCGTGGAGTCGATCGAGTTGAAGCCGGGGGAAACCCGGGAACTGCCGAACGGCCTCGGGTCCGTCACTTTCGACGACGCCAACCCGGGGGCGCAGAACGGGGACTTCTCTGGTTCGGTGCTGCGGTTTGCCTCGTTCGACATCCACCACGACCCCACCCAGCTCTGGGTGCTGTCCTTCGCCGTTCTGGCCCTGCTCGGCCTGCTGACGTCACTGTTCGTGCCACGTCGGCGGGTCTGGGTGAAGGCCGTGCCGGAGCAGGACGGCTCGCTGCGCCTCGAATACGCGGGTCTAGCCCGGGGCGAGGACCCGACCCTGGAATCCGCCGTCAGCGACCTCGCCGATCGGCACACGGACCTGCTGTTATCCTCCCAATCGGCCACCCCGGCATCCGAACAGAAATAGGCTGTCATCGTGAATCTCAACGAGCTCTCCATTCTGAGCCTCTACTCGGCCATGGCGGTCTACGCCCTCGCGTTCATCGCCTTTTCCTTCGACCTGGCCAAGCGCTCCGCGGCGGTCACCTCCGCCACGGCGGCAGACGCACAGGTGCGCCGGGCCGCATCAGCGCGCGCGGAAGCGGCCGGCGCGGCGGGCGGAACCACCACCCTCACCCGCATCAGCGCTCGCATCGCGAACGACGCGGTCACCCCCTACGGCCGCTCGGCCAGCCTGCGGGTGGGCGTCTCGCTCACCGTGCTGGCGTGGCTGATCCACCTGGTGTCGGCGGTGCTCCGCGGCGTGGCCGCCGAGCGCGTCCCGTGGGCGAACATGTACGAGTTCGCGATGACGGGCACCCTGCTGATCGTCTCGGTGTTCCTGATTGTGCTGACCCGCGCCGACCTGCGCTTCCTCGGCACCTTCGTCACCGGCATGGTGCTGGTGCTTCTCGGCATCGCGGCGCTGCGCTTCTACGTCGAGGTCGCGCCCCTGCCGCCGGCCCTGCAGTCGGCTTGGTTGGTCATTCACGTCTTCGTCGCCTCGCTGGGCACGGGCTTCTTCGCACTCGGTTTCGCCCTCTCGACCGTGCAACTCCTCCAGTTCCGGCGTGAGTCGCTCCTCGCGTCCGCGAAGAGCGGTCGGCTGCGGTTCCTGGCCACCCTGCCGTCGGCGGCCACGCTGGAGAACCTGGCCTATCGGGTCACCATCATCGGCTTCATCCTGTGGACCTTCACCCTCATGGCCGGCTCGATCTGGGCCGAACAGGCCTGGGGCCGCTACTGGGGCTGGGATACCAAGGAGGTCTGGACGTTCATCATCTGGACCCTCTACGCGGGCTACATCCACGCCCGCGCGACCCGTGGCTGGCGCGGATCACGGTCCGCCTGGTTGTCGATCATCGGCTTCGCCGCCGTCATGTTCAACTTCGGCATCGTCAACGTCTTCTTTAAGGGCCTGCACTCCTACTCCGGCCTCTAGACCAGGGGTCCTCGCTCCTAACGAATTCGACGGAGATTTCGGCCGGATCGCCGCCAAACAGGTCGAAAACCCTCTTCTTGCGCAGAATCTCCGTCGAATTGGTTCAGTCGGCGAGTAGCGCGTAGCAGCGGGTCAGGCGGGCCAGCCACCAGTCACGCCGATCGTCCGCGGCTGCGTAACGCTCCAGCAGCTGCGGGTCGGGGGTCACCCGACGCACCGGGATGCCGCCGTCGACCGGCAGCAGCGGGTCGGTGGTGACATCCGCGGCAAGGAGCGACGCCGTGCCGAGTCCGCAGTCGAAGTTGAGTTCCGGAATCGCGGCGGCCAGGTGGGCGCCCATCGAGATGCCGACCGAGGTGTCGAGGGCGCTTGAGACCACGGCGGGCAGCCCAATCTGGTTGATCAGCGCCAGGGCGGCGCGGATTCCGCCGAGCGGCGCGGCCTTGATCACGAGGATGTCGGCCGAACCCGTGCGGGCCACCAGCAGCGGGTCCTTGGCGCGGCGTACGCTTTCGTCGGCGGCGACGCCGACGTCGAGGTAGCCGGTGCGGCGGCGGATCTCGGCGAGTTCCTTGATGGTGGCGCAGGGCTGCTCCACGTATTCGAGGTCGAACTCGTTGAGGGCGTGGATGGCGTGCTCCGCCTCATCGACGTTCCACAGACCGTTCGCGTCGACACGGATGCGCCCCTCCGGCCCGAGCACACGGCGAACCATGCGCACGCGTGCCACGTCGTCGGCGAGGGTCTGACCGGGGTCGGCGACCTTCACCTTGGCGGTGCGGCAGCCGGGGAACCGGGCGAGCACGCCGGCGACCTCGTCGGCGGTGACCGCCGGCACCGTCGCGTTCACGGGGATGCGTCCCCGAAGCAGGGGCGGCGTGGCCTGCCAACCGAAATCGAGGGCGGCCCGCAGCCAGGTGGCAGCCTCCGCGTCGTCGTATTCGGCGAACGGGGAGAATTCCGCCCAGCCTTCCGGTCCCTCCACGAGCAGGGCCTCGCGGGTGTCGAGTCCGCGAAACCGCGTCGCCAGGGGCAGGGCGACGACGCGGGCAGTTCTGAGCAACTCAGCAAGTGGTGGCAGCATGTTCCCAGTGTGCCAGCCGGGGACTCTCCCGGGGAACGCCGGTCAGGCGGGGAACGCCGGTCAGGTCAGAGCACGTCCTGGTTGAACGCCGCGTCCACCTCGAGATCGATGTCCGGGCCGTTGTGCGGCTTGACGTTGAGAATTGCGAAGGGGATGCCCGGCGCGATCAGCAGGTAGGCGTCTTCGAAGCGCCCGCCGCCACTGTTCACCCGCAGCCAGTAGGGCTTCCCGGCCAGGAACGCGGTCTCAACCTCGGTCTGGATGGACTCCAATGACCGGCCGCCTAACGAGTACTCCGCGCCGCCGTAGACAATATCGACTCGGATCACGCTTCGTCCTTCACCAGTACTGTCGCGGGTCAATGTGGTTCCGGCACGAGCTGGAGGCCCCCGGAGGAATTGGCCGAAAGCATGAGGGCTTCGATCCATTCGCGGTTGAGGCTGGGGGAGCGCCCGCCGAAATACTTATAGGCCAGGGGTATCGCGGGATGCAGCCAGATCGTGCTGCGGCCGTCGCCGCCCTGGGGGTCATCTCGCCACGTGAAATAGAAACACTCGCCGCGTCGCAACTTCGCCCCGATGACGACCTGGATATGGGCGAGGACCCGGTCGTCGAAATCTGCTGTCAAAGACGAGTTGTACGTGAGCTTGCCCATATATCCCCCGATAACAAAGTTCTAAGTGAGAATAGCGTGAAGTCGCCAGCACCGCTACGCTCCGTTCAGGGGGGACGGCCGAGGTTCAGTCCCGCAGGTACCGCTCGAGTCGGAGGACCTTCAGCAGGGCCAGTGCGCGCTTCTCGATCTGGCGCACCCGTTCCCGGGTCACGCCTTGAACGACGGCGATCTGGTCCAGCGTCTGGGGCGCGCCCCCGTCGAGAACGAACCGGGACATCAGGATCGACCGCTCCCGCGGCGGCAGGGCACTCATGTAGAAAACGATGTCCGAAGCCCGCATGGTGAGCACGGCGTGCTCCTCGGGCTGGGCCATGCCGCGGTGGACGGCTTGGCGGATCCAGCGGGTGGCGTGAGTGGAGAATTTGTAGCCGGTCATGAAGTCATATTTTTCGACGGCGCGGACGAGGCCGATGTTGCCGTCCCGCACGAGGCCCATGATGGGCATTCCGCGTCCGGAATAGTGCTTGGCGATGCTGTCCACCAGGCGCAGATTCGCTTCGATGAAGTGGTTCTTCGCGCGGCGGCCGTCATGGGAAATCCAGGCCAGCTCGCGGGCCAAGGACGGGTCGTCGACTCCGTGGAACAATTTTTCGACGGCGAACAGCCCGACCTCGATGCGCTGCGCGAGGGTCACCTCGTCGATGGCGGTGAGCAGGGGCCCCTGCCGATGCGGCGCAGGTAGTCGCCGAAGGCATCCGTCGATGTGCTGTAGCGGGAGGGAGCGGTCGACGGAGCGGAGGTGAAATTCGCTGACGCTGACGCTGACGCCGGGGTCGGGGGCTGATTCGCGGTCGGGAGCTTGAGTGCTCCGGGGGCTGGGTCTCTTGCGTGGCCGTGCTCATCGCAGTGCCGTTCCGCTGGGTGCCGGACGGAGGGCGAGACTGGCCGTGGCGCGGTCAAAGGATGAGAAGTACGCTCGCTCCCGGGGGCGGCCGAAATCCGTCACTTCGAAGGCGTCGTCCACGCGCTGGATGAAGCCGACCAAGGCGGCCGGATCGCCGTCCGCGATCATCCGGTCGCTGATGCGCCATTCCGTGGGGGAGAGTTCGTTGATCCCGATATTTCTCGCGGGTGGGGTGGGGATCGTTTTTCGTGTGCCATTGTCGGCCATCACTGCCTCCGAGTATTTTTAATAGCTCAGTACACAGGGTGGAAACGACGGCCTCAAGGGGCTTGACTTTGCCGCTCAAACGGGGATGCCAACCAGCTTCCGAGAGGCCCACGGCCAGCCGCATTCCGGCGCCGCAGGCCCGCGTAGGCTGGGTGCATGATCGAACAGGTTTCCGAAATCTTCGACCCGACCCAGTGGCAGGAAGTCGCGGGCTTCGACCGCCTCACCGACGTCACGTACCACCACGACGTGACTGGGAGGATCGCCCGGGTGGCGTTCAACCGGCCCGAGGTGCGGAACGCGTTCCGCCCGCACACCGTCGACGAACTGCACGCCGCCCTCGAGGACGCGCGCGTCAACCCGCGCATCGGGGTGGTGCTCCTGACCGGCAACGGACCCAGCCCGAAGGACGGCGGTTGGGCGTTCTGCTCGGGCGGGGACCAACGCATCCGAGGCCGGGATGGCTACAAGTACGCCGAGGGAGAGACCGCGTCCGGGATCGACACGGCACGCGGCGGCCGGCTGCACATCCTCGAGGTGCAGCGGCTGATCCGGTTCATGCCCAAGGTTGTCATCGCGGTCATCCCCGGCTGGGCGGCCGGCGGCGGGCACTCCCTGCATGTGGTCTGCGACCTCAGCATCGCCAGCGCCGAGCACGGCAAGTTCAAGCAGACGGATGCCGACGTCGGCTCCTTCGACGCCGGCTACGGCAGCGCCTACTTCGCCCGCCAGGTGGGGCAGAAGACCGCGAGGGAAGTGTTCTTCCTGGCCCGCGAGTACTCCGCGCAGCGCGCCTTCGAGATGGGGGCCGTGAATGCCGTGGTGCCGCACGGTGAACTCGAGGTGGAGGCGCTGGATTGGGCCCGCACGATCCTGACCAAGTCGCCCACCGCCATCCGGATGCTGAAATTCGCTTTCAACGCCGTGGACGACGGCCTGGTCGGCCAGCAGGTGTTCGCCGGGGAGGCCACCCGCCTGGCCTACGGCACCGACGAGGCGGTCGAGGGGCGTGACGCGTTCCTGGAGAAGCGCGACCCCGACTGGGGTCCCTACGACTGGCAGTTCTAGGCGACCATGTTCCGTCGGCTGAGGGTGGTGCCGGTCCGTGACCCGCTCGACCTGATGACCCCGTTGCGCCTCGCGCTGGCCGACACCGGCGACGCCGTGCTGCCGGTACCCGGCCGGCAGGAGGCCGCCGGGCGGCTGAGCCTGCTGCGCGTACCCCGTCAGGTGGCCGTGGTGATCGAGACGTCCGGATCGACGGATGTGCCCAAGCGCGTGATGCTCAGCACCGACGCCCTGCTGAGCAGCGCCGCCGCCTCCAGCGTGCGCCTCGGCGGCTCCGGTCAGTGGCTGCTGGCCCTGCCCGTGCACTACATCGCCGGGGTGCAGGTGCTCGTGCGCTCGATCGTGGCCGACACCGTCCCCGTCGTGCTGCCGAGCGGCCACTTCGACCCGGCCGTGTTCGCCGCCTCAGCCGGGCGCCTCACCGAGCCGCTGCGGTTCACCGCCCTGGTTCCGGTGCAGCTGGCCCGGCTGGTCGCCGCGGCCGCAGACGACCCTCATCTGCTGGCCGCGCTACGCCGCTTCGACGGCATTCTGGTCGGCGGCCAGGCGCTGCCGTCGCTGCTCGCCGAGCGGGCCGTCGACCTCGACCTGCACGTGTTCGCCACCTACGGCTCGTCGGAAACTTCCGGCGGTTGTGTCTACAACGGCACCCCGATCGGCAACTCCGAGGTGCGCGTGGTCGATGGGCAGCTGGAGATCGCGGGCTCCGTGCTCGCCGAGGGGTACCTCGGTGACCCCCCGCGCACCAGCGACCGCTTCCTCGAGGTTCACGGGGGACGCTGGTACCGCACGGGTGACCTGGGCGAGGTGGATGCCGCGACGGGCCTCGTGCGCGTGCTCGGGCGAGCCGACAACGTGATCATCTCCGGCGGCGAGAAGGTGTCGCTCGACGCGGTCGAGCGGGTCGTCCGGTCGCTGCCGGGCTTCGGCGAGGCCGTGGCGGTGGGGCGGCCCGACGTCACGTGGGGCCAGGTCCCGGTGCTGGTCGTGCCGGCGGAACCCGGTGCGGCCGGCCTCCCCGAGGACTCCCTCGAGAGAATCGGGGAAGCCGTGGCATCCGTGCTGGGCAAGGCGGCCAGGCCCGCGTGCCTCGTGCGGGTCGCGTCGATCCCGCAGCTTTCCACCGGCAAACCCGACCGTCTTGCCCTGGGCCGGATGCTCGCCGATCTCTGAGCTGCCGAGCTACCGAGCCACCGAGCCACCGGCACGTACTATGAAGGCGTGGCACACGGAGCGCGGCCGGTCAGGCCCTCACAACAGCGATTGAATCCCTCGGCAGCGACCTCTTCGGCGGCCCGGAACGGGAGGTCGGGCAACCCGGCCCGGCGGAACGCCCCCGCCGGCCGCGGCCCGGCGCGAACCGGACCGGCCACGGCAGGAGACTGGGTCTCCGGAGCACGCCTGCGCACCCTCCCGCTGGCTATCGCACCGGTGGCCCTCGGCACCGGTGCGGCGATCGTCGTGAGCGGCCCCGGCGTCTTCCATCCGGTACGAGCGGTGCTCGCCCTGATCGTGGCCCTGTGCCTGCAGATCGGCGTGAACTACGCCAACGACTATTCCGACGGTATCCGCGGCACTGACGCCAACCGGATCGGCCCGGCCCGGCTGACCGGCGGCGGAGCCGCCCAGCCCCGTGCCGTACTCACGGTGGCCCTCGCATTCTTCGCGCTCGCCGCGCTCGCCGGCCTCACCCTGGTGGTGCTGACCGGTCAGTGGTGGCTGCTGCTGGTGGGTGTCCTCGCCATCATTGCGGCCTGGTTCTACACCGGCGGACGCAAACCGTATGGCTACTTCGGTCTCGGCGAGGTCTTCGTCTTCGTGTTCTTCGGCCTTGTGGCCACCGTCGGTACCACGTATGTGCAGGTCGGCACCGTGAACACCGAAAGCTGGCTGAGCGGTGTCGGGATCGGCCTGATCGCCATGGCCGTGCTGATGGTCAACAACCTGCGCGACCTGGAGCCGGACCGGGCATCCGGCAAACGCACCCTCGCGGTGCTGATCGGGAGCATGGCGTCGCGCGTCGTGTTCTGCCTGTTCCTGCTGCTGGCGTTCGCGATCGTCGCCTTCTTCGCGGTCTTCTACCCGCTGGCCTGGCTGACGTTTTTCGTGCTGCTGCTGGCGGCGCCGGCCGGGTTGATCACGGTGACGGCGACGACCTCGACCGAACTGGTGCTGGCCCTCAAGCTGACCAGCATCTCGGCGTTGGCCTACGGGCTGCTACTGGCTCTCGCGTTCGCGCTGTAGGTCGGCATCGGCCGCCCGCGCATCGGCCCGGTCGAGGGCAGCATCCTCGGACACGGCGTCGGGGTGCGCCGACTCCGTATCGGGGTGCCGCGCCTGGTAGAGGCCCAGCGCGACCTTCTCGCGAGGCTTCCGCAAGAAGATGAAGGAGAGCGAGGCTCCGATCACAGCGGCGGCGATCGCGGCAAGCCACCACTCGATCCGGAGGAAGAGCATCACGGCGAGCGGAACGGCGAACAGGAGCACGCGGAAGACCGAATAGGACACCCAGGCGGGAACAACATTCATGGCCACAGTTTAGATCGCCGGGCTGTGCGCTCACTCACCGATCTCACGGGTGGGAGCCATACACTGTGGGAATGGTTCGCCTGTGGTTCGCTCTTGGAGTCGTCGTCGTCGTCCTCACCGTCTACGCGCTGGTGGATTGCGCGCTCCTGCAACGATCCCGGGTTCGCGGGCTACCACGCTGGGTGTGGATGTTCGTGATCGTGCTCATTCCCGTGATCGGGCCGGTACTGTGGCTGCTGATCGGCCGCGGCCGTGCCAGCACGGGCAAGATCGTGCGATCGTTCGCCCCCGACGACGACATCGACTTCCTCAAGGGTCTGGAACGGGCCACGTCCGACCAGGAACGACTCCGTGCCCTCGAGCAGGAGCTTGCCGACCTCGACGCTCCGGATCCCCGGGACCTCGGTGCGGCAGGAACCACCGACACGACAGGAACCTCCGGCACGACCGGTCAGGGCGGTAAGGGCAGTCAGGCCGGCCAGAACGGCCAAGCCGGGTTCGAGCCGAAAAAATCCGAGCCGGGCGAAGGCGACCTGCCTGGCCGGCGGGATGCCTGACATCGCGTCGAGCGGTAGCCCGGCCACAGACTTCAGCTTCTCTCTCCTGGGTGAATTCGTGCGTCTGGGCGTGCGCGACCTGGTTCTCAGCCCGGGCGCCCGGTCGCAGGCCCTTGCTTTGGCCGCCGCCGAACTGGAGCGGATCGGGCTGATCCGGCTGCACGTGCGCCTCGACGAGCGCGGCGCGGGCTTCCTCGCCCTCGGCCTAGCCGTCGAGGCCGGCCGGCCGGCGCTGGTCGTCTGCACCTCGGGCACGGCCGTGGCGAACCTCCACCCCGCGGTGCTCGAGGCGCACCACTCGGGGGTGCCCATGATCCTGCTGACGGCCGACCGGCCGAGCGAGCTGCGCGGCATCCGTTCGAACCAGACCACCGTGCAGCCCGGTCTATTCGGTGTGGCGACGCGCCTGTGCGTGGATGCGCCCGCACCGGAGGGTGCGGCCGGCGAGCACGCCGACGCCATTGCCCTGGCCCGACGGGCGACGGATGCCGCCACCGGCGCCACCTCGCTCGATCCGGGCCCGGTGCAGCTCAACCTGGCGTTCCGGGAGCCGCTGTCGGCGCCGGTGGCGCTGACTCCCGAAGCGATCTCCGGCCCGGTCGGACTCGCCGAGTCGGCCGCGGTGCTCGCCGCGCCCGTCGTGGACGCTTCCCCGACCGAACCGGTCTTCCCGGTCACGGGCGGACCGCGTACCGTGGTCATCGCCGGCACGGGCGCCGGCCCCGAGGCCGAGGAATTCGCGCGTACCGGCGGCTGGCCGCTGCTGGCCGAGGTGTGCAGCGGCGCCCGGTTCGGCCCGAACCTCGTCTCCGCCTACCGCGAGTTGCTGCTGGCCTCCGACCTCGGCGGGCGGGTCGAGCGCGCTGTCGTGTTCGGTCACCCGACGCTCAGCCGTGAGGTGCCGGCCATGATCGTCCGCGAGGGTGTGGAGACCATTGTGGTGGCTCCCACCGGCACCGAATGGTTCAACCCCGGACACCGGGTGCGCGTATTCGCCCGCGCCGCCACCCCAGACGCCGTGGCCATCGCAGCGGCCGGCAGCCCCGAGGGGCGGGAATGGCTGGGCCGCTGGGTGATGTCCAGCCGGCACCTGTTGGCCGCGGGAGCCGCCCGCGAATCGATCCCGATCGGTGATCGCGGAATCACCCGCGAAGAGCTGGCCGCCATGCGCGCGCCGGTCACCCGGCCCATGCTCGTGGACGCCGTCTGGCGCGCCTCCTGGCCGCACGACCGTCTCGTTTTCGGTGCCTCCCGGTTGGTGCGGGTGGCCGACCGCCGCGTTCCCGGCAAGAAGATCTCCGTGCACTCCAACCGCGGCCTGGCCGGCATCGACGGCACGGTCGCCACGGCCGTCGGCATCGCCCTGGCCAGCCAGACCGGTCCGACGCCGCAGTCCACCGGGGTCACCCGCCTGGTGGTCGGCGACCTCACCCTGCTGCACGATGTCGGGTCGCTCTTGCTCACCCCGGGGGAGGCGCTGCCGCGGCTCCAGATCATCGTCGGCAACGACGGCGGCGGCACCATTTTCGACGGTCTGGAGGTGGCGGCATCCGCCCGCGCCGACGCGATCAACCGGGTTCTCTTCACCCCGCAGCAGGCCGACGTCGCCAACCTCGCCGCCGCCTACGGCTGGTCATACGGTCTGGCGGCCACCCGGAGCGACCTCGAGCGCGCGCTGACCGCGCCGCACGCGGGGCCGAGCATCCTCGAGGTTCCGCTGGTTCGCTAGGTTTGCCGGGGCGTCTGCGGGACACTGATCCTGTAACGAAGGGTGCACCGTGGCTGGACGTAGCGAGCAGGAATTCTGGGCCGGGGAACCGGGGGCGTTGCTGCGGGTGACGCCGGGGTTCCGGCTCGCGGGCGTGGACCCCGCCTCGACGCCCGGCTTCGACGGGGTGGAGAAGGACAGCGCGGATGAAGCGCTGGCCTCCGGGGCCGGCGTGCTGTCGGACCTGCAGGAGATGCTCTTCGCGAACAGCCGGTCCGGCGACCCGCGCCGCGTGCTCCTCGTGCTGCAGGCCATGGACACGGCCGGCAAAGGCGGCATCGTGCGCCACGTCGTCGGCGCTGTCGACCCCCAGGGCATCCGTCTGTACGCGTTCAAGGCGCCCACGGAGGTGGAACGGTCCCACGACTTCCTCTGGCGGGTGCGCAAACGGCTGCCCGACGCCGGCTTGATCGGGGTCTTCGACCGTTCACACTATGAGGATGTGCTGGTCGGCCGCGTACGCGCGCTGGCCCCGGCGGCGGAGATCGAGGAGCGCTACGGCCTGATCACCCGGTTCGAGCAGGAACTCGTCGACGCCGGCACGACGATCGTCAAGGTCATGTTGCACATCGGCTCCGACGACCAGAAGGAGCGCCTGGCCGAGCGGCTGGAACGCGCGGACAAGCACTGGAAGTACAACCCGGGCGACATCGAGGAACGCATGCAATGGGCCGCCTACCAGGAGGCGTACCAGCTCGCCCTCGAACGCACGTCGACCGTTGCCGCGCCCTGGTTCGTAGTGCCGGCCGAGAAGAAGTGGTACGCCCGCCTGGCCGTGCAGCACCTGTTGATCGACGCCCTGCAGCGTCTCGACCTGACCTGGCCGTCCGCGACCTTCGACGTCGAGGTCGAGAAGGCCCGCCTCGCCGCGACCTGAGTGTGTTCGTTCGGTCGAGAGTGGCCCGCGGAGCGGGCACTCTCGCCCGGAGTGGGGATCCTCGCTGCGCGGAGTCTGCGGAGGCTTCTCAGCCGAAGGCCTCCACGACGGGGCGGAACTTCATGCGGGTTTCGGCGAGCTCGCGCTCGGGCTCGGAGTCCAGCACGATGCCGCAGCCAGCGTAGGCCGTGACGCTGCCGGCGGGGCTGACCTGGGCGCAGCGCAGGGCGATTGCCCACTCGCCGTCGCCGTCGGCGCCGACCCAGCCGACCGGGCCCGCGTAACGGCCCCGGTCAAACGGCTCGAGTTCGCGGATCAGGGCGAGCGCCGTCCCGGTGGGCGTGCCGGCGACCGCGGCCGTCGGGTGCATGGCGGCGATCAGGTCGAGCGAGTTCGATCCGTCGCTCAGGGTGCCCTCGACATCCGTTGCCAGGTGCCAGAGGTTCGGCAGCTTCACGGTGAACGGGATCTCGCTGGTGATGAGGTGAGAGGTGTGCGGGCGGAGCGAGGCCAGCACGCTCTGCACCGCGAAGGCGTGTTCGTCGCCGTCCTTGGCGGAGGTGGCCAGCTGGAGGGCTGCCTCCAGGTCGGAGGCGGCATCCGCGCCCCGCGACATCGTGCCGGCGAGCACGCGGGCGTTGACCTCGCCGTGGTCGGCGCGGATGAGGGTCTCCGGGCTGGAGCCGACGAGGCCGTCGACCGCGTAGGTCCAGCAGTCGGGGTAGCCCAGCGCCAGCTCGCTGACGGCGCGGCGCAGGTCGGATTCTGCCGGCAGCCGCCCGACCAGGTCGCGGGCCAGCACGACCTTGTTGAGGTCTCCGGAGGCGATGCGGGACACGGCTTCGCCGACCGCGTCGCGGTACCCGGCGGGCGGTAGCGCGCCCGGCAGCAGGGAGATGCGGTATTCGGTGCCGAGAGGACGGCGAGCCAGGGGAATCTCCGGCGGCGTGGTGCCGGTCGGCCAGATGCGCGTCACCCAGCATCGGCCGTTGTCGCGCCCGATGACGACCTGCGGCACGATCAGCACGCTGGTCTGGGCCGAGGAGGCGTCGAAGGCGAAGGCTCCGAAAGCGAGCAGGCCCGTGCCGGTGCTTTCGATCGGGTCGGACACGGTGGCGGCGGCCGCGACGTCGCGCCAGGCGGTGGCGGCATCCGTCAGCCGGGTCGCTCCGGAGAACTCGAGCCGCAGGGCCGTGCCGATGCCGGCCAGACCCTGGTTGCGCCGCATCCAGAGCAGCGGTGCTCGGGTGTCGAGCAGAAGAATCAGTTGGCGGATGTCGGCGATGGGGGTGGTTTCAACCGTTAGAGCCTGAGCATTCACCTGCATAGCCTATGCCAGAGGCTGTGGAGAGCCCGGCGTGTCCGCGGGCAATCTAGACTGTGGGAGTGAGTAGAGCAGACCTCAATAAGCAGCCCGAGCAGGTCGCTGCCATGTTCGACCAGGTCTCCACCCATTATGACCGCACGAATGCCGTTCTCTCGGTAGGGAACGCGGCCCTGTGGCGGATGGCCGCGACCCGCGCCGTGAACCCCCGGCGCGGCGAACGCATCCTCGACATCGCCGCCGGAACGGGCACCTCCAGCGTCGCGCTGACGAAGACGGGCGCGCACGTTGTGGCCGCCGACTTCTCTGAGGGCATGATCGCGGTCGGCCGTTCACGCCACGCGGACAACCCGCAGGTCGAGTTCGTTCAGGCCGATGCCACCGCGCTGCCGTTCGCCGACAACGAGTTCGACGCCGTGACCATCTCGTTCGGCCTGCGCAACGTGGTCGAGCCCAAGAAGGCCCTGGCCGAGTTCTACCGGGTGACCAAGCCTGGGGGGCGCGTCGTGATCTGCGAGTTCTCCACGCCGCCGTTCGCACCGATCCGGCTGGGCTACTTCGCCTACCTCACTCGCGTGATGCCGATGATCGTAAAGCTCGCGTCCTCCAACGCGGAGGCGTACGACTATCTGGGCGAGTCGATCGCGGCCTGGCCGAATCAGCAGACCCTCAGTGCCTGGCTGCGGGAGGCGGGCTTCGACGCCGTCGCCTACCGTAACCTGACCTTGGGTATCGTGGCACTGCATCGCGGCGTCAAGCCGACGGATGCGTCAAACGCACCGTCTTGAATCCTCCCAGATCCGATCGTTAGGCTGACAGAGTGAAACCGAGCATGCCCCTGTTCCGTCGCGGCTCATCCGTGACGAGCCAGCTCGGCCTCAGCGATCGCATTTTCTCGACCGCCCAGGACCGTGGCCTCGCCGCGGGCATCGACGGGGGAATCGACCAGGTCGAGGCCAGTCTGCTCGCCGAGGTGACCTTTGCCGACGAGATCGCGAACGTCACCAGCCGCTACCTGCTCAACGCGGGCGGCAAGCGCGTGCGCCCCATGCTGGCACTACTCACCGCCCACCTCGGTAGCGGCAACCACGCGGACGTCATCACCGCGGCCACCGCGATCGAGATCACCCACCTGGCCTCGCTCTACCACGACGATGTGATGGACGACTCGGACAAACGCCGCGGGGTTCCGAGCGCGCAGACCGTGTGGGGCAACTCGGTGGCGATCCTGACCGGGGATCTGCTCTTCGCCCGCGCCAACCAGCTGATGGCACGGCTGGGCGAACGGGCCATCCGTTTGCAGGCCGACACCTTCGAGCGCCTCGTGCTCGGCCAACTGCACGAGACCGTCGGTGCGCAGCCCGGCCAGGACCCCGTGGAGCACTACATCCAGGTGCTCGCCGACAAGACCGGGTCGCTGATCGCGGCGGCCGCCCAGGCGGGCATCATCTTCTCCGACGCCCCCTCCGAGTTCGAAAAGCCGGTGATCGCGTTCGGCGAGAAGATCGGCGTCGCCTTCCAACTCATCGACGATGTGCTCGACCTCTCCCCGCAGCCGGAGGAGACCGGCAAGGTGCCCGGCACCGACCTGCGCGCCGGGGTGGCCACCCTCCCGCTGCTGCGCCTGCGCGAGCGCGCCCCGCACGACGCCGACGCCGCCGCCCTGCTCGAACGCCTCGAACGCGACGTGATGGCCAGCAACGGCGTCGCGACCGCTGCGGCGGACTCCGCGATCACCGCGCTGCGCGAGCACGACGTGACCGGGCAGACCCTCGCCGAGGCGCACGGCTGGGCGCATGACGCGGTCGAAGCCCTCGCCCCGCTGCCGGACGGCTCGGTCAAGAAGGCCCTCACCCGTTTCGCCGACACGATCGTTGAACGATCCAGTTAGACGATCAAGCTAGAAAGGCTTCCATGACCAAGTTGCGATTGGCCATTGTCGGCGCGGGACCTGCGGGTATCTACGCCGCCGACATCTTGCTCAAGGCGGAACGGAACTTCGAGGTTTCGATCGACCTGTTCGACCACCTGCCGGCACCCTACGGACTTGTGCGCTACGGCGTCGCCCCGGACCACCCCCGGATCAAGGGCATCATCACGGCCCTGCGCGATGTGCTCGACCGCGGCGACATCCGCGTCTTCGGCAACGTGCGGTTCGGTATCGACATCACCCTCGACGATCTGAAGAAGCACTACAACGCCGTCATCTTCGCGACCGGGGCCGTGCGCGACGCCGACCTGGACATCCCGGGCATCGACCTGGACGGGTCCTACGGGGCCGCCCGGTTCGTGAGCTGGTTCGACGGGCACCCCGACGTGCCGCGCTCCTGGCCGCTGGAGAGCCAGGAGGTTGCCGTCATCGGCAACGGCAACGTGGCGCTCGACGTCGCACGTATGCTCGCCAAGCACGCCGACGACCTGCTGAGCACCGAGATTCCGACGAACGTCTACGAGGGACTCAAGGCATCGCCGGTGACGGATGTGCACGTGTTCGGCCGCCGTGGACCGACCTCCGTGAAGTTCACCCCGCTGGAGCTGCGGGAACTCGGCGACCTGCCCGATGTGGACATCGTCCTCTACGACGAGGACTTCGACTACGACGATGCCGCGCGGGACGCCGTGGCCAGCAACAAGCAGGTCTTCGTGATCGACAAGGTTTTGAACAAGTGGCGGGAGCGCCCGGTCGGCACGGCCAGCCGCCGCCTGCACCTGCACTTCTTCGCCAAGCCCGTAGAGATCGTCAACGACGGCGAGGGCCGGGTCGGCGCCATCCGTTACGAACGCACCACCCCCGACGGGCAGGGCGGCGTCGTCGGCACCGGCGAGATCCGCCAGCTCCCGATCCAGGCCGTCTACCGCGCCGTGGGTTACTTCGGGTCGCCGCTGCCGGGCGTTCCCTTCGACAGGAAGCACGGCGTGATCCCCAACCGGGAGGGGCAGGTTCTCTGGAAGGGCGACCCATCGTTCGGATCGAAGAGCGCCAACACGCAGCTGTACGGCGTCTACGCGACCGGGTGGATCAAACGCGGACCGGTCGGGCTGATCGGGCACACGAAGTCCGACGCCATGGAGACCGTGCGGCACCTGATCAACGACCTCGGCAACTGGTGGCGCCCGGAGTCGCCCTCGGAGCAGAGCATCGTGGACCTGCTCGACGAGCGAGGGGTGCAATACACGAACCTCGACGGCTGGCACCGGCTCGATCAGCACGAGCTCGCGCTCGGCTCCGACGAGGGTCGCGTGCGGGTCAAGGTGGTTCCCCGCGACGAGATGGTCACGATTTCCCGCGGCGTGAGGTAGACGCGCGTGGCGCCCTGGCTGTCGATTGTCGCCGGTCTGATCGGCGCCGCACTCGGGGTTTTCCTGACCGGGATTGCCGAACGGATGCTGCGCATCCGCCGCCGCTTCGCCTGGCCGGTGCGTGCCGCGGTGACCGTGTCGACCGGCCTGCTGGTCGCCCTGGTCGTGTGGGAGTTCGGGGTCGGGTGGGAGCTGCCGGCGTATCTGTACCTGGCACTGATTGCCGTGGTGCTCAGCGTCGTCGACATCAACGAGAAGCGTCTGCCGAACGCGTTGGTCTACCCCTCGCTGATCGTGCTACCGATACTGTTGACGCTCGCGGCGGCGGCATCCGGGGCCTGGCAGGCCCTGCTCGGGGCCTTCCTTGGCGGTGCCGCGCTGTTCGCGTTCTATCTCGTGCTCGCCCTGATCTCGCCCGGCGGCATTGGCATGGGCGACGTGAAGCTGGCCGCCGTGATCGGCCTTGCGCTCGGCTACCTGGGCTGGACCCCGTTTCTCGTCGGTGCTTTCGGCGCCTTCCTGATCGGCGGCCTGGTCTCGCTGGTTGCCCTGACGCTTCGCCGGGTGACCCTGCGGGGCTCCATCCCGTTCGGGCCGTCCATGCTCGCCGGGGCCTTCCTGGGCGTGCTGTTTGCCTGAATTTCCCCCCCCGGCGGGGGGCCAGGACGTTCGCTGAGACGGGGCTACGGTGACGCTGTCGCCGACCCTACGGCGAGTTCGCTTCACCCGAGGAGTACCTGTGTACCCGAATCTTCCTGCCCGCGGCGCGCCCGGAGACACCTCCCGCGCGATTCCCTGAGCCACTCGAACTGACCGGCCCGAACCCGAATGACGGCCTCGCTCGCGACAAGCCCACGTCGCGAGTCATTGTCATGCCGCTTTCGGATTTCATCTAGCGCTCATTCAGCTACCCCTAAGACAGGGGCCCCCCCTTTTGGGGTGTAGTGAGGTTTTCTCGACGAACGTAGCTTGTGGTCATTCGCTCGGCCGACCTGGCCGGCCCACACAGAACGGAAAACCCGAGATGAAGTTCTACACCAAAATTCAGGCCCTCATGAACAGCCTGCGCACCGACGAAGAGGGCGCCACCGCAGTGGAGTACGGCCTCATGGTCTCGCTCATCGCCGTCGTCATCATCGGCGCTGTCGGCGCAATCGGCCTCGCCCTGACGGGGATGTTCAATGGCGTTGCGGTCGACCTCGGCGGCACCCCCGGCTAACCGACGCGTGGCCGGCGGAGACTGACCGCCAGAACCCCGTGCGCCGGCGGCGGCTTGCCAAGGCGAGCCGCCGCCGCCCGCACTCACCCCCGACTTTCACCCGCAACGCCAGGCCTACCCGAAGGGGCCACCAAATGATGCGTTTCCTCCATCGACGAGGCGAACGCGGCGCTGCCGCCGTGGAGTTCGCGTTCGTGCTGCCCATTCTCCTGCTGCTGGTGCTCGGCCTCATCGAGTTCAGCCGGCTCTACAACATTCAGATTTCGCTGTCAAATGCGGCCCGCGAGGGCGCCAGGAACATGGCGATTCACAACAGCCAGTCGACGGCCAAGGCCGCGGCCATCGCCGCCGCCCCGTCAATCAGCCCGAGCATGTCGGGCGGCCAGATCTCGATCACGCCCGCGGCGTGTGCCGCCAACCAGGCCGTCACGGTCACCATCACCTACAGCGTGTCACTTCTGACCGGTTATTTCGGCACCACGCTTCCCCTGACCGGCAAAGGAGTCATGCTATGCGGTGGTTGAATCGTGGGCTTCGTTCCGAGCGCGGTGCGAGCGCTGTGATGGTCGGTATCCTGCTCGTGCCTCTGCTGGGGTTCGTGGCGATTGCAGTCGATGTCGGGGCCCTCTACGCGGAACGCGCACAGCTTCAGAACGGCGCGGATGCCGCCGCCCTCGCCATCGCCCGCGACTGCCAGGACGGTGACTGCACCGATCCGGCCGGCGCCGCCGCGCGCTTCACCAACGACAACGCGAATGACGGCGCCGCCAACGTGCTGGCACCGAGCATCAGCATGGCTAACAAGACCGTGACGGTCTCCGACAGCACCCGCGTCGCCGGCACCAATGCAGGGGCCATCAGTCACCCCTTCGCCCGGTTCATCGGCGTCGACCCTACGACCGTAGGCGCGACCGCCACGGCGCAGTGGGGCGGCCCGGGGTCCGGCCCCGTGCTCGCGCTCGCGCTGTCCTGGTGCGAGTTTCAGGAGTCGTTGGCGGCGTCGGGCAAACATGTGACCATCCGCACCGATACCAACAAGATCTGCAAGCACGCTCCCTCAGAGGAAGTCATCCCCGGGGGATTTGGTTGGCTTGACAACGCCAACGCCTGCGTGGCGATCGTCAACTTGAGTCTCAACCTTGACGCGGCCGGGCAGCTCTGGGTGGGCAGCGACGCCGGCGGGAGTGTGAACACCGACTGCAAGTCGAAGCTGGAAAGCCTCAAGGGCACGACGGTGCTGGTGCCGATCTATGACCGCGTTCGTGGCACGGGAACCAACGCCGAGTATCGCATCTTCGCCTTTGCCGGGTTCACCATCACCGGCTGGAACTTCCCGTCCACCAAGGTCCTCGATCCACTGGCCCCGCTCTGCCCCGCCGCAGCCCCAACAGCTCCCAAGGCTCCCAAGGACCCCAAGGCCCCTAAACCCTGCGATGAAAGCGACAAGAGCAATAACTGGAACGGCATCCAGGGCTACTTCAATAAATGGGTCTCCATCGACGGGGCGTTCGGACTGGGCGGGCCTCAACTCAACGCAACCAGCGTCAACCTAATCAAGTAGGAGCTGCAATGAAAACCCGACTCATTGGCGCGATCCTCGCGATCGTTCTGGCCATCGTTGGCACCGTCGTGCTCACCGGTTACGTGAACAGCGCCGACGCGCGAGCAGCCGACGGCGCCGAGTTCGTATCGGTCTACCTGGTCGCCGATGAGATCCCAGCCGGCACCGAGGCGAGCGCGATCACCGACCTCATCACCGCGAAGCAGATCCCGGCCCTCGCCGCGGTGCCGGGCCGGGTGACGAAGCTGAGCGACCTGAAGGGCCTGGTGGCGGACACCGCACTGATGCCCGGCGAGCAGCTGCTCGAGTCTCGCTGGGTGACGCCCGCCACGCGGGCGGCCAGCGGAGACGTCGCACTGCCGGAGGGAATGCAGGCGGTCAGCATCGCCCTTCCCGTCGAGCGGGTGGTCGGCGGCACGATCAAGCCGGGCGACACCGTCGGCGTCGTGATTTCCGCCACCATCAAGGGCGCTGACGGCGCCGAAGACACGCCAATCAGCAGGCAGGTCTTCCACAAGGTGCTCGTCACCGCGGTACGCGAGGGAACCAGTACGCCCCCTGCCGACGGAGCGGACGCGGCAGCCGAGGCAGCCGAGACCGTCATGGTCACTCTCGCTCGGCCGACCGCAGATATCCAGAAGTTGGTTTGGGGCAAGGAATTCGGCAGCGTGTGGCTCACCATCGAGCCGAAGACGGCTGATGAGACCGGTTCAGCGGTCGTCGACGGAAGCGTCGTGTTCCAATGAGCCGCCCACGACTGAGCCCCTGGCGTGACGGGGTGCTGGGGTCGGTAGCGCAGACGGCCTCGGCCGTCGGACCCGGCGACGAAGCCCGGGATGGCAGCTCGGGCGAGATCGGGCTAGCGGATGTCACCGCACTCGACGACCGGTCGGCAGCCGATGAGCAGGAACCGTCCACCCTCGAACCCCCCACCCTCGATCCGCCCACGACCGAGGAGACTCCGGAGCCGGAGGTCATCCCGCGCCAGACCATCGCGGTGGTGGCCGCCAAGGGCGGTGTCGGCAAGACGACGATCGCGACCAACCTGGCCGTCGGCCTCGCCAAGCTGGCCCCGCTGTCGGTGGTGCTCGTCGATGCCGATGTGCAGTTCGGGGACGTGGCCATGGCCCTGTCGCTGACACCCGGACGCTTCCTGCCCGATGCCGTCACCACCGTCGCGGCCAACGACGCCATGGTGCTCAAGGCCTACCTCACCCCGCATCCGGACGGCTACTACGTCGTGTGCGGCGCGGAGTCGCCGGCCGACGGGGACCGGGTCACCGGCGAGCAGCTCGGTCACCTGATTCGCCAACTCGCCGGGATCTTTCGGTTCGTGATCATCGACACGGCGCCCGGCCTGGGTGAACACGCGTTGGCCGCCCTCGAGGCTGCCACAGACGCCGTATTCCTCTGCGACATGTCCGTGCCGGGTGCACGCGGCCTGCGCAAGGAGCTCGCCGTTCTCGCCACCATCGGCATCATGCCGCCGGCCCGTCATGTCGTGTTGAACTTCGCCGACCGGGTGAGCGGGCTGAGCGTGAAGGACGTCGAGGCAACGATCGGTGTGCCGGTGGACGTCGCCGTTCCCCGATCGAGCCTGGTGACGCTGTCCACGAATCGTGGCATTCCGCTGCTCCAGAACGGAAAGAAAAATCCAGCGTCGGCTGCCCTCACGGACTTGGTGCGCCGATTCGACCCCAGCGCGTCACTCAAACGCGGTCGCTTGCATCGAAGGGTGGTTGTCGCATGAAACTGACCGACCGAGTGGAGGCGGCACGCCGCGATGGTCCACTGCACAAGCTCGACAAGAAGACCGGCAACGGCAACCTCTCTGCATCGAGGGCGGTGACGGACGTTGCCCTTCAACCCTCCATCGAGGCCACAGCTGCACCGGAGGCAGAGGCTCCCGCTCCGGAACCCGCGCCCATCCCGGCGCCGCCGCTTGACCCACTGGCAGAACTCAAGGAACGGGCGGCACAGGAACTCTTCGGTCGAATCGGCACGCGCCTGAACGATCCTAATTTGAGTGAGGAACAGCTGCACTCGTATGCCAGGGCCGAACTCGGCAGCATCGTCGCGGCCGAACAGGTTCCGCTCAGTCCGGAGGAGCGCACCCGGCTGATCGCCGAGATCGGTGCCGACGTGCTCGGTTACGGCCCGCTGGAGGCACTGCTCGCCGACGTCGGCGTGACCGAGATCATGGTCAACGGCCACGAGCAGATCTTCGTCGAGCGTGACGGTCGCCTCAGCCGCAGCGCTGCCCGCTTCACCAGCGAGGCCCAGCTGCGCCGGGTGATCGAGCGCATCGTGTCGAAGGTCGGGCGCCGCATCGACGAGTCGTCGCCGCTGGTGGACGCGCGCCTCGCCGACGGCTCGCGGGTGAACGCGATCATCCCGCCGCTCGCAGTCGACGGCTCCTCGCTCACGATCCGCAAGTTCGCGCGCGAACCTTTCACCGTGAACGACCTGGTCGGCTTCGGCACGCTGAGCGCCGAAATGGCCCAGGTGCTGGATGCCTGCGTGAAGGCCAAACTCAACATCATCGTCTCCGGCGGCACCGGAACCGGGAAGACGACGCTGCTCAACGTGCTCTCCGCCTATATCCCCTCCAATGAGCGCATCATCACCATCGAGGACGCGGTGGAGCTTCAGCTGCAGCAGGACCATGTGATCCGGCTGGAATCCCGGCCGGCCAACATTGAGGGTAAAGGCGAGATCACCATCCGTGACCTCGTGCGCAACTCCCTCCGGATGCGGCCGGACCGAATCGTGATCGGCGAGTGCCGCGGTGGCGAGAGCCTGGACATGCTGCAGGCGATGAACACCGGGCACGAGGGATCGATCTCGACCGTTCACTCGAACTCGCCGCGCGACGCGATCGCCCGGCTCGAAACCCTCGTGCTGATGGCCGGAATGGACCTGCCGCTGCGCGCCATCCGAGAGCAGATCTCGTCGGCGATCGATGTGATCATCCAGATCACCAGACTCAAGGACGGCACCCGTCGGGTCACGCACGTGACGGAGGTCCAGGGCATGGAGGGTGACATCGTCACCCTGCAGGACGCCTTCGTCTTCGACTACAGTGCCGGCGTCGACGAGGCCGGACGCCTGCTCGGCCACGCGGTGGCGACCGGCGTGCGGCCCCGGTTCGCCGACAAATTCCGGGACCTCGGAATTCCGTTGTCCCCGAGCGTGTTCCAGGCCAACCTCGTCACCCGGAGCCAGAGATGAATGAGCTGGCCCTCTACGGAGGAATCGCCGCCGCGCTGATCGCCCTGTTCGTGATCGTCTTCCTGGTGATCGCACCACCACGGCCCCGGGTGCCGCTGGAACGCCGTCGAGCGCCGGGCGCGGTGGACACGTCGACCCTCACCCGGGTGACCGACCGCACGGTCGAGGCCATCGAGGGGGCGATCCTTCGTCGCGGCCGCGCGCCGTTCACCGCGGAGGAACTGGAACAGGCCAGCATCCGGATGCAGCCGTCCGGCTTCGTGCTCATGGTGCTCTCGACGTCGACCGTGCTGGCCCTGACCGGCCTGCTCTTGGGAAACGGCACCTTCTGGGCGATACCGCTCCTGGCGACCTTCGCGGCGCTCGGCCCGATCGGCGCGAAGGCGTTTCTTCACGTGCGTGCGGGGCAGCGTCGCGCAAAGTTCGCGGAACAGCTCGACGAAACCCTTGCGCTTCTGGCCGGCGGCCTGCGGGCCGGTCACAGCCTGCTGCGGGCGGTGGACGCGGCCTCCCAGGAGACGCCGTCGCCGTCGGCGGACGAGTTGGCTCGGGTCGTGAATGAGACTCGCATCGGCCGGGACCTCGGTGATGCGCTCGACAACACCGCCACCCGGATGCGGAGCGAGGACTTCCAGTGGGTGGCGCAGGCGATCGCCGTCAACCGTGAGGTCGGCGGCAACCTGTCCGAGGTGCTCGACCGGGTGGGCCACACCATCCGGGAACGCAACGAGATCCGTCGCCAGGTGAAGTCGCTCGCCGCCGAGGGAAAGATGTCAGCCTGGGTGCTGATCCTCTTGCCGATCGGGGTGTTCACGTTTCTGCTGCTGACGCAGCC
Organism: Cryobacterium sp. TMT1-62; assembly: GCF_004403145.1. Classification (NCBI taxonomy): domain Bacteria; kingdom Bacillati; phylum Actinomycetota; class Actinomycetes; order Micrococcales; family Microbacteriaceae; genus Cryobacterium; species Cryobacterium sp. TMT1-62. The sequence continues at coordinate 127,178 of NZ_SOGZ01000026.1, forward strand.
GAACTACTTCGCCGGCTTCTTCGGCAGCATCTGGGGCATCGCCGCCCTGGTCGTCGCCGCCATCCTGCTCGTCGCCGGCTCATTGTGGATGATGGCCGTCGTCAAGGTCAAGTTCTAGGAGAATCCAGTGCCTTCACTCATCGCAATGCTTGCCTCGCTGGCCGTTGCCGGCGGATTCGCGGTCCTGGTCGGCATCCTCGTCGGCGGTCGCGCTGGCAAGCCGATCACCGACCTCGGGGATGCAGGTCTAAACCTCGTCGGGACGACCGCAACGCGCGTCAGACGGGGTCGAACGATGCGCGAACTAGCTCCCCGAGGGTACCTCGGGATGCTCGACCGCAGGCTGGCGCTCGCCGGTCGGCCCCCGGCCTGGACCATCGACAAGATCCTCATCGCCAAGCCGCTCGCGGGCACCGCCGGTGCGCTCCTGGCGCTCCTGTGGATCAGCGGGGACCCGGTCCCGACGCGATTCGTGCTCGGTGCGCTCCTTGTGGTTCTGTGCTTCTTCGTGCCCGACCTTCTCCTGATCAGCCGCGGGCAGGAGCGACAAGAGAAGATCCAGAACGCCCTGGCCGACACCCTTGACCAGATGACGATCGCCGTGGAGGCCGGCCTCGGCTTCGAGGCCGCCATGGCCAAGGCGGCGACGAACGGCAAGGGGCCGCTCGCGGAGGAATTCATCCGCACCCTGCAGGACATGAGCATCGGCCGCACCCGAACGCACGCCTATCAGGCGCTCGGCGACCGCACCTCGTCATCGGACCTGCGCCGGTTCACCCGGTCGGTCATCCAGGCCGACACCTACGGCATCGCGATCGCGGACGTGCTCCGGGTGCAGGCCGGGGAAATGCGCCTGCGCCGCCGTCAGCGCGCCGAAGAGAAGGCGATGAAGATCCCGGTCAAGGTGCTCTTCCCACTCATCTTCTGCATTCTGCCGGTGCTGTTCATCGTGCTACTCACCCCAGCCGTGCTGAGCATGATCGAAGCGTTCTCCTGAACCTCGCCGGAGCCGAACGCGCCCCTAACGAATTCGACGGAGATTCTGCTGTAAAAACACGCTTTGAGGCACTTCCGCGGCGAAATCGGCAAAATCTCCGTCGAATTGGTGAATGCAGGCGTGGGCCTAGCGGAAATTGACGAACTGCAGGGCCACGTCGAGGTCTTTGCCCTTGAGCAGGGCCATGGTGGCCTGCAGGTCGTCGCGGCTCTTCGAGCTGACCCGCAGCTCGTCGCCCTGGATCTGGCTCTTGACGCCCTTGGGGCCCTCGTCGCGGATGATCTTGTTGATCTTCTTCGCATTTTCCTGGTCGATCCCTGCCTTCATCGAGGCCTCGATCCGAAACTCCTTGCCCGAGGCGAAGGGATTACCAGCGTCCAGGCTGCGCAGGGAGATGCCGCGCTTGATCAGCTTGGATTCGAAGACCTCGAGGATGGCCTTGACGCGCTCCTCGGAGTTGGCCTTCAGGAGCACCTTTTCGCCGCTCATCTCGATCGAGGCGCCGACATTCTTGAAATCGTAGCGCTGTGCGACCTCTTTGTGCGCCTGGTTGAGGGCGTTGTCGACCTCCATCGGGTCTACCTTGCTGACGATGTCGAACGTTGAGTCTGCCATGCCTGCAATAGTACCCAGTGGGTGCCTATTCGCCCGGCCGGGCAGTGCTGGAGCGCACGAGAAGCTCGAATGGCATGGGGGTGTTCAGGGACGAGAGCTGGTTCTGGCCCGGACGCAGCCGGTCCAGCAGGATCTCGACGGCCTTCTCGCCCTGCCCCTGCGGAAACTGGGCGATCGTGGTGAGGCCGAAGAAGTCCGCGAGTTCGTGGTCATCGATTCCGATCACGGACACGTCCCGTGGCACGACGAGGCCGAGGTCCCGTGCCGCAAGGATGACTCCGATCGCCATCTCGTCTGAGCCGGCGAATACGGCGCTCGGCCGACCGCGCGGGTTGCCAAGAAGTTGAATGGCCGCTTGGTAGCCGCTTTTCATCGTGAAGTCCGCAGGCCTGAACAATTCGGCAGCCGGAGTGATTCCGGCTGCCGTCAGGGCTAACTCATAGCCGACCCGGCGGTTGGTGGGAAGATGGAAGTCCCGGTCGACGTCCTCATTTCCGCCGATGTGTGCGATCCGTGTGTGGCCCAGGGAGAGGAGATGTTCCGTGGCGAGCCTGGCCACGGCAACATCGTCGATCGTGAGCGTGCGAACACCCTCGATCGGGCCGCCGACGCCGACCAGCGGCTTGTCGAGTGCGTGCAGGGTGGCGACTTCGGTCGTGGTCAGTTCGAGCGAAATCGCGATGACAGCATCCACTCTCTGACGCAGCAGGAAATGGTTGAACACGATGCGGCGCTCGCCTCCGCCGCCGGTCAGGCTGAACAGGGTGAGGTCAAAGCCGTTCTTCAAGAGGGATTTCTGCGCACCCTCGACAACGCTGGAGAAGAACCAGCGGTCAAGGAACGGAACGACGACACCGATGTTCTTCATCCGGCCGGAGGCGAGACTCGATGCCGTGGACGAGACGACGTAGCCGAGTTCCCCGGCGGATGCTTCGACCTTTAAACGGGTGGCAGGGGATACATGGCCGTTGCCGCTGAGTGCGCGCGAAACAGTGGCGGTAGAGACGCCCGCGTGGCGGGCGACGTCATCGATGCCTACCATGAGGTTCCTATCGGGAATGAAGTTGAGTCATCTCCGATCATATCCACCGTCCGATAGGTACCGGACGTGCCGATTTCTCACTGGGGACCAAAACCTTGTATTCTGACTGAGCGTCTCCGGTCACGTGTTTTGCATATGGTCGGGTGCGTACTGGCAAGTTACCCAAGTGGCCAAAGGGATCTGACTGTAAATCAGCCGTCTTAGACTTCGGGGGTTCGAATCCCTCACTTGCCACTCTCTCTTCCGCATCATTTAGCGTTGCACCATGACCACACGTGCCTCAGCCGGATTGCTTCGCCTCGCCCAGGACACCGCGCTCGCCGCGGGGCAAATGGCTGCCCGGCGGAGAACTGTCGGGGTGCAGGTCGCCGCGTCGAAGTCCTCCCTGGAGGACGTCGTGACCCTGGCCGACCGGGAAACCGAGTCGCTGATTCGGGCTCTCCTGGCCGACGCCCGGCCCGATGACGGTTTCTTAGGAGAGGAGTCGGCGGCCACCCGCGGCACATCCGGCCTGACCTGGGTCGTGGACCCGATCGACGGCACCGTCAATTACCTCTACGGTTTTCCGGCCTGGGCGATTAGTATCGCCGTCGTCGAGGGTGACCCCGATCCGGCCACCTGGACCACGCTGGCCGGCGCCGTCTACAACCCGACCGGTGACGAGCTGTTCACCGCGGCAGCAGGTGACGGGGCATGGCTGGGGGTCCGCCGGCTGCAGGTGCCGACGGACGTGCCGCTGTCGCTGGCGTTGCTGGGCACCGGTTTCTCCTATCGCGCGGCCGAAAGAGAGCGGCAGGCGGACGTCGTGCGGGGCCTGATCGGCGAGGTACGGGACATCCGTCGCATCGGGTCGGCCGCACTCGACTTGTGTTCGGTTGCCGCCGGGCGGTTGAACCTCTATTACGAGCGCGGGCTGAGCCCCTGGGACCACGCGGCCGGCGCGCTGGTGGCGCGCGAGGCCGGCGCTCGAGTCGGTGGCTTCGGAGCCGACCGTGAGGGTATGGGCCTGCTCATTGCCGGGGCTCCCGACCTTTATCGGGTCTGCCAACCCCTTCTGGCCAAACTTTTCGATGACTTCATGGCCGACGCGGAAGCGTAGGCGACTGAACCGCTTCGAACGAGACGGATGCCGCGGAAACACCGGTGACCGACGTGCTCGTGGCGGCCCGGGGAGATCGCCGGAAACGGAGGCGGTGCCCCTTTTTCGGGTGTCATTCTGCTTCGAAGAGTAGGGATAACCGGCCTCCGGGCGGTAGCCTGTACTGATTCGTTACTTTGGTTGAGGCCAAGACGACTATCTTCTTCTGTCCAATGCGCCGAAAGAACCGATCCTTTGCTCCCTCACTCCTCTAGCTCGGCTGCCTCGGTGCCGGGTGTGAGTGACCCTGAAACGAAGCCCCTCACGCGTCGCGAACTGCGCGAGCGCGAGCGGATGTCCGTCCCGGTGCTGGACATTCCAGGCTCCGCGGTCACCGACGCGCCGACCGCCGCCGATCCCGCTGGTGCCGGGCCGTCGACGCCGGACCTCGACCTTCTGGTCGCCGCGAGCCTCGCTGAACCCGAATTCGAGTCCGTGACGATCGCTGACTCGGACCGCCTGATCGCCGCGCCGGCCGCCGCCGACGCTCCGGTCTCCGACGTGGACCGGCTGCAGACGGCCATCTCCGCCGTCACGACGTCCACGGAGATCCCCTTCCCCACCCGGGCGCAGCGGCGCGCGGAACAGCCCGCCTCCCGCCCCCGCCGCGCATCGGCCCGGGAGCGCCTGGCGCCCGCCGTTCACCCGGCCG